>NZ_JARESX010000029.1:0-93743 GCF_046026435.1 Paraburkholderia sp. RL17-381-BIF-C
TGCGCGTGTAGGTCTTCTCGCTGGAGAGGAAAAAGTTGCGCGCCACCTGCATGGTGATCGTGCTCGCGCCCTGGGTGGCGTGGCCATTGGTCAGCGCGACGATGCCCGCGCGCGCAATGCCGGTGAGGTCGACGCCGCCGTGATCGTAGAAGCGCGCGTCTTCAATGGCGAGGATTGCCTTCTTCAGACTATCGGGCACGTCCTGAATATGGACGATGTCGCGCCGTTCCTCGCCGAACTCGCCGATCAGCACGTGGTCGGCTGTGTAGATACGCAACGGCACCTTGGGACGGTAGTCGGTCAACGCATCGAGCGACGGCAGATTGGGCGTGGCGACGACGAGCGCATAGCCGAGCACCAGCAGCACGCACAGAATGCCTGCGACGATCAGACCCACAAAGCCGATGATGAGCTTCAGCCACAGCGGGCGTTTGCGCTTCTGCGGCGCGGGCGGCGGGGACGTAGGAGACGTGGATTGCATATGGGCACCAAAAAACAGTCCCGCGATTATAGCCGCCAGGCTTTTCAGCTTTCGGCATGCTTACTGACACGTCTTCACAAGTCTGCGCGCCGCGCGGGAATGACTTCACTGTAGTCCCTTTGATCGCCTGCGGGACGCGCATTCCTCAACGTTAGCCATTTGGCTGAGTGTCGCGCGGCGCCGCGTCTACGCACAATTCCTCCTCATCACTCGCGTTCGAATGGTTCGTCGCGTGAGTCAGAGGGAGGGCTTCATGGCATTAAAAAGATCCTGGCTTCAGGCAGTGCAACCCGGTGCGCATCGTTATGCCGCGGGGATCGATGTGGGTTCGCAGGCCGTGCGCCTTGTGGTGCTCAGTCATCGGGCGCGCCCGCCTGCAGCACTGCATATCGAATACGTGAGCACCGTGCCGCTTCCCGCCGGTGCCATGGCCGGCGCTGAAATCGCCGACCGGCATGCGGTGGCGCGTGCCTTGCGCGACGCGTTTGCCGGACTGCCGCACGCGTGTGCGACGCGCGCCTTGCGATGCGCGATGGCGCTGCCCGCGTCGGCTACCGTGACCGCCACGGTGCCGCTCGCGCGACTTGCCGCGCAGAGCGGTTGCGCGGAAGACGGCGGGCATCAGCTGGCTGAACTCGAGCCGGCGGTGATGAGTGAAGTCGAGCGCATTGCCGGCCTCGAACGGCATGCCCTTGCAGTCGACTGGTATGTCGACGAAACGCCTTCGCCAGTGCGCTGCGTGACTATCGCCGCGACCGCGCGGCAACATCTCGAAGCGCGAATCGAATGCGCGGCGATCGCCGGCATCTCGCTCACCGCCATCGACGGTGAGCCGCATGCCGCGTTGCGTGCCATGCGCTATGCGGCGAGTTATGAACTCGATCCGCACGAGCCCTATGTCGCGTTGTGGATCGGCACGGACGGCGTGTATGGCTGGCGGATCGTCGACGACGGCATCGCCGGCGAAATGCGCTACCCGGCACCGGAACACGCCGATCTCGCCGATGCGTTACGCGACCTGGCGCACGGTCCCGAACTCGACTGCGCGTTGTTGGGCGGTGAGGTCGATCTGCTCGACGGCGTGGGTTTCTCGACCGCGGATATCGCGGACGTGCTGGGCTGCTCGGTGCTGCCGTTCGAATGCGCGGTGCTGGGCGGCCACGAGCGGCCGTTGAGCGACCCGCTGTTGCACGAGCCGTCCGGTGCGGTCGCGTTCGGGCTTGCGTTGCGCGGGGTGCTCGAATGACGGGCGGCGTGTTGCACGCGGCAGTCTCGAACTCGGGGACTCCGTTACGTGGCGAGCGCTTCGCACGAGGGTGGCTCGGCGGTTTCAACTTGCTGCCTTACCGGCAACGCAACGCACGGCTCGCGCGCCGGCGGTGTCTGCTCGAATGGATTGCCGCCGCTTTCGCCGGTTGTGCCGCTGTCTTCGCATTGGCCGGCTGGCAGGCGGTCGAGCGAGCGCGCCTCGATGCACGGCGTGAGTCGATCGAGCAATCGCTCGCGCAATTATCAGCGCCGCTCGCGGAGCACGCGGCATTGCTCCGCACGCGTGACGAACAACGCCAGAACGTGGCACGCGCAAAGAGTTTGTCCGATCCACTCACGCATTTACGCGATCTGTTCGATGCGCTGAGTTTCGAGCCGGGTGACGGCGTGCTGTTGCAGCAGTTGCGCCACCGTGAAGATGAGACCGAGTTGCTGGCGAGCTCGCGTGGCCATATCGCTTCGGCCGAGTGGCTCAAACGCCTGAGTGCGATTCACGGCGTGAAAGGGGTGGAGGTGAGCGACCTGCATAGCTCGGCTTCGCGCGGTGGGGCAGCTGCGCAGACAAGCATGACCGGACCGGTCGAATTCGGCGCGCGTCTGCGGTGGAGCGAGATAGCGCAAAAAACGACCCGCACGGGCGGGTCTGCCGCACAGCGTTCTGTGAAGTCTGAACAATCAGGAGGTGCGAAATGAGTACGGCCTTTGTCGAATTTGGCGGCGTGGCGCGCGCGCGCTTTTCACTTTCTCATTGGATGGCGCGCGCGCGTTTGCCGCTCGATGCATGGAGCGGGCGCCGCCGCTGGGCGGTCGCTTTGCTGATTGCCGTGCTGGTGTTCGGCCTTGGTACACACGGCTGGATTGTCGCGGACCTCGGCGGTGTCGAAGCGAGCCGGGCGGCGTTGGAAGCGGGCAGCCTGCGTCTCGCGAACGCAAGGCGCGCGCTTGCGCAATTGCCAGCGCTGCGCCGCGAAGCCGCCGCGGGTCCGATTGGCGCTTCGCTTGTCTCTTCGCTCGGCACTTCGATCGCGCGGTCATTGGGGCCGTGGAGTTCCGCCGACGACGTAAGCATCGTCTCCGAACTGGCTGCGCAGAACAGCGTCGCGTTGCTCTCGGTGGAGCCTGGCGCCGCGAGCGGAGCGGGCGCTGAGCGCATGCGGCCGCTGCAACTGACTGCGCGCACAGACTTCGTCCATCTCATGGCGTTTATGCGCGGGCTGTCGGACCTGCCCGTGCTGATCGTGCCTGTCGATGTGACCGTCAAGCGCGAGGCTGCCGCACTGTCGGTCAGCGCCACGCTGCGCGTGTTCAATGCGCTGCGGCCCGCGCCATCGGCAGCCTCCGCGGATGCGTTCGTCGAAGACAGCCTCGATTCGGATGACGAAGAAAACGTCGTCTTCTTCGATCCGTTTTCGCAACCACAGATGCAGGCGGCGGGCGAACTGCCCGACGTTTCGCAACTGCGTCTGGTCGGATTGCTGCGCGATCGCGCGCGAGGGCTGGCATTGCTCGATACACCGGACGGCGTCACGGTCGTCGAATCCGGAGAGCAGATCGGCGCCGAACGTGTCACGAGGCTGGACGCGTTCGGCATTACCCTCGTGAAGGGCGGCGCGACTCGCACGCTGGCACTGACGGAGACTTCGTGATGAGACTGGCGAAGCCGTTTCCCTTTGCGTCTTCAGGCGTCGATACGTGTGCGTCGGCAGGCCGGCAAGTGTGCGTCGGTCTATGGGTCAGCGCGGCGCTGGCTGTCGGCGTTGCACGGGCGTCGACTCAACCGCTGCCGCCGTTGCCTCCCGAGATGTCGCTCGATGCGGTGGTGACGCCGCTCGATGTCTCGTACGACGTACCGCCGCTGCCAGGCGACGCTTCCGCCGCGGTGCCCAATCCGTTCCGACAGGACGCCGCCGGCGATGCTGACGCATCGCGTGCGAGCGCGGCGGCCGGCGATGCTCACGCGGATGCGCCGTCCTCCGACGCGCGCGCTGCCGACGCCACCAACGCCGACGCCACCGACGCCAGCAATGCCTCCGCCTCCGCCAGCGACACCATCGCCAGCGACGCCACCACCGCCATCAACGGCCCGGTGCCGCAGCGACGGCAATCCAATGCCGCGGCTCGCGACAATGCCACCGGCTCCGCCGCGCTCGAAGGGCCTCCGGTGCCGCTGCCGCCGCTCGCGCGTCTGAGCGGCGAGCTGCGCAGTGCCGCCGACGCAGGCCTCGCCCCCGACGACAAACCGATCTCGATGAATTTTCAGCGTGCAGAACTCGGCGCCGTGCTCAATGCGTTTGCCCGGTTCACAGGATTGAACATCGTCGCGAGCGAAAGAGTGCGCGGCGCTGTCTCGCTGCGGCTCGACAAGGTGCCGTGGCGCACCGCGTTCGATACCTTGCTCGACGTCAACGGCCTCGCGATGGAGCGCCATGGCAACGTGATCTGGGTCGCGCCGATTGCCGATCTGGCCGCGCGCGAGCGGCAGCGCTTCGAAGCGCACGCCCGGGCCGCCGATCTCGAGCCGCTCGCGAGCCGCACGTTCGAGCTGCACTATGCGCACGCCGAGGACGTCAGGCGGCTGCTGACCGGTTCCGGCGCCCAGCGGGTCCTGTCCAAACGCGGTGCCGCGACCGCCGATCCGCGCACCAATCTACTGTTCGTGACCGATCTCGAAGCGCGCCTCGCGCAGATTGCGGCACTGCTCGCCTCGATTGACCGGCCGACGCGCCAGGTGTTGATCGAAGCGCGCATTGTCGAGGGCGAACATGGTTTTTCGCGCAACCTCGGCGTGAAACTCTCGATGGCGGCCAGCAATACCGACGGCACCGCGAGAGGTTTCACCGACGCCGTCTACGATCTGTCGGCCCGGCCGATTGCAGGCTTCGACGCGGCGACCGCTGGTCTGACGTTATTCGCCGCGGGCGCGACGCGGCTGCTGAACATCGAGCTGAGCGCGCTTGAAGCGCAGGGGCGCGGCGAAATCGTCTCGAGCCCGCGCGTGGTCACGGCGGACCGGATGAAGGCAGTCGTCGAGCAGGGCACCGAATTGCCGTATCAGGCGAAAGTGGGGCAAGGCGTGTCGGGCGTGCAGTTTCGCCGCGCTACCCTCAAACTGGAGGTCGAGCCGCAAATCATGCCGGACGGCCGGGTGGTGCTGGACCTCGACGTCGCCAAAGACAGCGTTGGCGAACAGACCGACGCCGGGCCCGCGATCAACACCAAACACGTGCAAACGCGCGTCGAAGTGGAGGATGGTGGTACGGTGTCGATCGGCGGTATTTACGCGACCGATGACCGGGACGATGTGACTCGGGTGCCGGTTCTGGGCAAAATACCGGTTTTAGGTGCGCTTTTCCGCCATCGGGCTCACCGCGACCACCGCAGCGAACTGGCTGTTTTCATCACGCCGCGCGTCGTTCAGACAAATTAGGGCACGCTCCCGCCGCTACCGGGAAAATGCTGGGCCGCCCTGGGTTTTTTGCTCCGCAGGACGTCCGCTTTGGGGGTTCCCCGTTGCGGCGGCCGCCGCGAAGCGGCAGGGCGGGCAGGCTTCGCAGGCGGCGCGCAGGCTCGACAAGGCAGCCGCTTTGCCAGTAAGCTGCGGCACGAACCATACCGGATTAGCCAGAGGACACCGTTGCAAGCGCGGGACGCACACGCCAATGTATTTTTCGTAGGGCTCATGGGGGCAGGGAAAACCACCGTGGGCCGGGCCATTGCGCGCCGTCTCGATCGCCCCTTCTTCGATTCCGACCATGAAATCGAGGCACGCACGGGCGCGCGCATCCCGGTGATCTTCGAGATGGAGGGCGAAGCGGGCTTCCGCGAGCGCGAAGCGAGCGTGATTTCCGACCTCACCGCGCGCGACAATATCGTGCTCGCGACCGGCGGCGGCGCCGTGCTGCGGCCGGAAAACCGCGAGGCGCTGCGAAATCGCGGTCTGGTGATCTATCTGCGCGCCAATCCGCACGACCTGTGGCTGCGCACCCGGCGCGACAAAAATCGCCCGCTTTTGCAGACCGAAGACCCCAAAGCGCGTCTCGAAGCACTCTACGAAGTGCGCGACCCGTTATATCGGGAATGCGCGCATTTCGTGATCGAAACTGGCCGGCCTTCGGTCAACGGACTCGTCAACATGGTTCTGATGCAGCTCGAGATGGCCGGCGTCGCCAAACTTCCTGCGTCATAATGGACCGTATGATTACCGTCAATGTCGAACTGGGCGAGCGCGCCTACCCCATCCATATCGGTGCCGATCTGATCGGCCAGACCGCGTTGTTCGCGCCGCATATCGCCGGCAGTTCGGTCACCATCGTCACCAATACCACCGTCGACCCGCTTTATGGCGACACGCTGCGCGCCGCGCTGGCTCCGCTTGGCAAGCAGGTCTCCACGGTAGTTTTGCCGGACGGCGAGGCATACAAGAACCTCGAAACCCTGAACCTGATTTTCGACGCTCTGCTTGGCGCCCGGGCTGATCGCAAGACCACGCTGATCGCGTTGGGCGGCGGCGTGATCGGCGACATGACGGGTTTTGCGGCGGCCTGCTACATGCGCGGCGTGCCCTTCATCCAGGTGCCGACCACGTTGCTTTCGCAGGTGGACTCGTCGGTGGGCGGCAAAACCGGCATCAATCACCCGCTCGGCAAGAACATGATCGGCGCGTTCTATCAGCCGCAGGCCGTGATCGCCGACATCGGCGCGTTGCGTACGCTACCGGCGCGTGAACTGGCGGCGGGCGTCGCTGAAGTGATCAAGACCGGCGCCATCGCCGACGCGGGTTTCTTCAGCTGGATCGAAGCCAATATCGAAGCATTGAATCGCTGTGAACCTGCAGCGCTCGCCGAGGCGGTCAAGCGCTCGTGCGAGATCAAGGCGTCGGTGGTCGCGCAGGACGAACGCGAAGGCGGACTGCGCGCCATCCTCAATTTCGGCCATACCTTCGGCCATGCGATCGAAGCCGGTCTTGGTTACGGCGAGTGGCTGCATGGCGAGGCGGTCGGCTGCGGAATGGTGATGGCGGCAGATCTGTCCGTGCGGATGGGCTATCTCGACGAAGCGGCGCGCAAGCGTCTGGTCGACGTGATCGTCGCCGCGCATTTGCCGATCCGGGCGCCGGCGCTCGGCGACGCGCGCTATGTCGAACTCATGCGGGTCGACAAGAAGGCGGAAGCCGGCGCGATCAAATTCATTCTGTTGAAGCGTTTCGGTGAGACGCTGATCACCCAGGCGCCCGATGCCGAGGTGCATGCCACGTTGGCCGCCGCCGTCTGAATCGCGCGAGGCATCCAGCAACGCATCACGCACCAGCGTCACGAGGCGCCGCCCATGTTTCGGAGAACCCGGTGACTGACAGGCGCAGCGACGTTGTAAAGCATGACCCGGCGGCACGCGCGGCGACAAGCGGCGCGCCGACGCAGGAAGCACTCGAAGCCCATCTTGCGCCGTACGCGGCGCATTCCGCGCAATCGCGCGGCCGTCGCTATCCGGAAGCCGCGCCCAGCGCGCGCACCGAATTCCAGCGGGACCGCGATCGTATCGTCCATTCGACGGCATTTCGCCGGCTCGAGTACAAAACGCAGGTCTTCGTCAATCACGAGGGCGACCTGTTTCGCACGCGTCTGACTCATAGCCTGGAAGTGGCGCAGATCGCGCGTTCGGTTGCACGCAATCTGCGTGTGAACGAGGACCTCGTCGAAGCCATTTCGCTCGCCCATGATCTTGGCCACACACCGTTTGGCCACGCGGGTCAGGACGCGCTCAACGAATGCATGCGCGAACATGGCGGCTTTGAGCACAATTTGCAGAGCCTGGCGGTGGTCGACGATCTTGAGGAGCACTACGGCGCGTTCAACGGCCTGAACCTGTGCTTCGAAACGCGTGAGGGTATTCTCAAGCATTGCTCGCGCGAGAATGCGCGGCGGCTGGGTGCATTGGGCGAGCGCTTTCTCGAGGGGCGGCAGCCGTCCGTCGAGGCGCAGATCGCGAACGTTGCCGACGAGATCGCGTACAACAACCACGATGTCGACGACGGCCTGCGTTCGGGCCTGCTCACCGTGGAGCAGCTCGCTGAAGTGGAGTTATGGCAGGTGCACTACGAGGCGGCGCGCAACGACTTTCCTCAGATCGAGGGTCGGCGGCTCATTCACGAGACGGTTCGCCGCATCATCAATACGCTGATCGTCGATCTGATCGATACGACCAAGCTGAATCTCGAACGGCATGCGCCGGCGTCGCTGGATGCCGTGCGTTCATCGCCCGCGCTCGTCGCGCATAGCAAAGCGATTGCCGCGCAGGCGGCCGCGCTCAAGCGTTTTCTGTTCAAAAATCTGTACCGCCATTATCGCGTGATGCGCATGGCCAACAAGGCGCGCCGCGTCGTCGCGGGTCTGTTCGACGCATTCACCGACGATCCGCGGCTGTTACCGCCGAGCTATCAGTCAACGGACGCATCGCAGCAACCGCGGCTGATCGCCCATTACATCGCGGGTATGACGGACCGCTATGCGGTCAAGGAGTACCAGCGCCTGTTCGTGATTGACGATAACTGATCAGGCGTCGTTTGAGGTTTGCGTGCGGCTGGGCTGTCTTCTTTGATGTTCGCGTCCGCCGCATGTTTTTACGCGCGCTGCACGTTGCCTTCACGTCGACCGCACACACGGAGACGCTCTCCGTGCCGATGGAGCGGCTGAGCGCACGTACACGAGCTGATGACGTACACGAGCTGATGACCGCGCAGGCAAGCTGATGACCGAGGGACGCGAGCCGCTGACCGTACGCACGGGGGCCGCTGATCGCACCTACGCGAACTGCTACCCGCACGCATGCGACTTGCTGACCGCACGCCCCCAAGCTACCGACCTACGCACCCGAGGCAGCACCGCCGTCCGGCGACAGCCCGCCGCAGCAGGAATCGCCCGTTCGAGGCGACCCCGCTCGTCGTCTGCTCGCGCTTTAGCGCAACCGCGAAGCGAACAGCGCGCCGGCAATCAACGCCACGCCGCCGACGATCGCAATCGTCTGCCACGGATTTTCATGCACGTAGTCGTCGGCATCCGAGATGGCGACTTCGGCGCGTTCGCGCACGGCTTCGCGCGTGTCGTTCAAGCGGGCGCGCGCTACCTCGAGTTGCTTGCGAAGTTTGCTGCGCAGCGCCACTGCATCGGCCTGGGTGCCGTCCGCCAGCGTCGATTCGAGTTCCGACATTAGCGTGCGCAGTTCGCCTGCGATATCTTCGGCCGCATGGCGGCTATGGCGAGCGATACGCCGCGCACGGCGGCTGGTGCTGGTCCAGGATTCGCCGAGGGCGTCTCGCGTATTCGGAAGTGCAGTCATGGTCGCTCCGTCGATGAGGTGAAAGGGTCCCGCGCGCTGTCACGAAGACGTACTTTCACGTCCGAACGCGGGAAACACCCGGTGAACGCAACTTTGGTGCCAAACCCGGAGGCCCCATCCACCGTGACGCGGGCGCATATTCGTCAGCACATATTGCACTGGCTGGCGCGATTGCGGGTCAAATTTACAAACGCTTGCGCCTCGCCACGGCTTTGCCTGCAAAGCTGGCAAAGGAGACGCGTTCGGCGCGCGCCAAAAAGAAAAACGCCGCCATGGGATGCATGACGGCGTTGTCCAAGCCACGAAAATTCGACTACCCTAACTCAACGGCCCCTAATTTTTCCGAAGCGTTAGAAACGGTAACCGATATTGACGTAGGAAACGATCGGGTTCAGTTTGATCTTGGTTTGCGATTGCACATTCAGCGTGCCGACGGGCGTGTTCGCAGCGGTGTTGAGCTTCGCGGTCGTGCTGAGCGGCAGGTAGGAAATCGATACGCCCGCGAACCAGTGCTGGTTGAAGGCGTAGGTGAAGCCGGCATTAAACACCGGCTCCCACGAACTATCCGTAGTGACGCTGGTCGGACCATGCAGAACGTTTGCCTCGAATGCGCTGTTGGTGATCTTTTCGTCGGTGAACCAGATGCGGCTCACGCCAACGCCGAGATACGGCCGGAACGTGGCGGTCGGGGCATTGAAGTAGTACTTGAACAGCAGAGTCGGGCTCCACTGTTTTGCCTGACCCAGCTTGCCGAATTGTGCGAGGCTGCCCGAACCTTCCAGGTCGAACGAGGGCGGGATGCCGATCACGAACTCTGCTGCGATGTGGTCGGTGACGAAGTAGCCGGCAGTGAAACCAAGGGTGTCGGCTGAACTGAGTGTTGCACCGGTATTGGCTTCAGTGATGTTGGTCGGGCTACCACCAATGCTTGTTACTTTGAGCGGCTCGCTGCTCGATTGAGGCGCAAGATGGAACCAGCCCGTCGTGACGAAAAAGCTTCCGGCCGATTGCGCGTGAGCTGCCGTTGTCATGCAGGCTAGCGCCGCGATCCCCGTTACGGCCTGTTTTAATTTCATAAGTGCTCCTCCAAAAAAGGCCCGCTCATTATGACGAGAACGTTTGAAACAAACCATACGCGGCGGTTAGAGCTTTCTCCCTAAGCTCCGCGCGGTTTCTGGCTCTGCCGCGCCGCGTCTAACCTTGCGCGGATGCGGTTCTTCGGACCTTCGGGTATGTACCAACGCGACTATTGGATACTCCAGCATGGCACGGCTTGCACGTCTCTATGTCCCTGACCAGCCGCAGCACGTCATCCTCCGCGGGCTCGATCAGCAGCCCGCATTCGTCGACGACCAGGACTACGAGCTTTTCATCGATTGTTTGAAAGCGGCTTCACGCGACCACCATCTGTCCATCCACGCGTATGCGTTGATGCCAGGCGCGGTGCAACTGCTCGTCACGCCGACCGAGGAGTCGAGTCTGCCGAAGGCGATGCAGGCGGTCGGGCGCCGATACGTGGCGCACTTTAACAGGCGCTACGCGCGCCGGGGCACGTTGTGGGAAGGGCGCTACAGAGCGACGGTGATCGAAGGCGAGCGCTACTTTCTGCTGGCGAGCCGTGTCGTAGAGATGTGCCCGGTGCGCGCCGGGCTCGTGAGCGCGCCGGAAGATTACCGCTGGTCGAGTTACCGCCATCACATCGGCCTGACACTCGACAGCCTGATTACGGATCATCCGCTGTACTGGTCGCTCGGCAATACGCCATTCGAACGGCAGCGCGCGTACCGGGAACTGTGCGAGCAGCCGCTCGATGAACGCGAAGCCAGCCAGCTTCAGCAGGCCACCCTGAAAGGCTGGGTTCTGGGGAGCGACACCTACCGCGAGTGGGCGGCGCGGGCCGCCAACCGGCGCGTATCGCCGCTGCCGCGCGGGCGGCCGCGGAAGGTGCGCGAGACGCCGCAACAGCAATAAAACGTTTCGCATCAAAGGGCTGCATTGAAACGGCATCTCCGCATGCCGTTTTCTTTTGCACGATTTTGATATGGCACCAATAAAAAATAGCCGCAATGCACCAACTTGATAATTGGGGTTCAATCATCATGTTTTATTTGCTATTCCATTGATTCGTCGCGTATATTCCGAATTCCGGCGCTTTTTGACACGCGTAGCATCGAGCGTTGAGCGCGCCGTCGCGGTTGCGAACTCGGTTGTGAATCGCACTGCGGCAATAGAAAAACGGTTTAACGGCCTGTCCGGCCCCTTACAGACGGTGTCCCCATGAACGACCACCAGCAACCGATTCACCCGGTTCCCGCCGCGCAAGGTCTGTACGACCCGCAAAACGAGCATGACGCCTGCGGCGTCGGCTTTGTCGCTCACATCAAGGGCAAGAAAAGCCACGAGATCATCGAGCAGGGCCTGAAGATTCTCGAGAACCTCGACCACCGGGGCGCTGTCGGCGCCGATCCGCTAATGGGCGACGGCGCGGGCATCCTGATCCAGATCCCGGACGGCTTCTATCGCGAGGAAATGGCCAAGCAGGGCGTGGTGCTGCCGCCGCACGGCGAATACGGTGTCGGCATGGTCTTTCTGCCGAAAGAACACGCTTCGCGTCTCGCCTGTGAGCAGGAGCTGGAACGCACGGTGAAGGCCGAAGGCCAGGTCGTGCTGGGCTGGCGCGATGTGCCGGTCGACCACACCATGCCGATTTCGCCTACCGTCAAGGCGAGCGAGCCGTTGATCCGCCAGATCTTCATCGGCCGCGGCAAGGACATCATGGTGACCGACGCGCTCGAGCGGAAGCTGTACATCATCCGCAAGACCGCGAGCCACCGCATCCAGGCGCTCAAGCTCAAGCACGGCAAGGAGTATTTCGTGCCGTCGTGCTCGGCGCGCACGGTCGTCTACAAGGGCCTGCTGCTGGCCGGCCAGGTCGGCGTGTACTACCGCGACCTGCAGGACGAGCGCACGGTGTCGGCGCTGGCGCTCGTGCACCAGCGCTTCTCGACCAACACGTTCCCTGCGTGGGAACTGGCTCACCCGTACCGCATGATCGCCCACAACGGCGAAATCAACACGGTCAAGGGCAACGTGAACTGGCTCAACGCCCGTACCGGCGCGATCGCATCGCACGTGCTCGGCGACGACCTCCCGAAGCTCTGGCCGCTGATCTATCCGGGCCAATCGGACACCGCCTCGTTCGACAACTGTCTCGAACTGCTGGTGATGGCCGGCTACCCGCTCGTCCACGCAATGATGATGATGATCCCGGAAGCCTGGGAACAACACACGCTGATGGACGACAACCGCCGCGCGTTCTACGAATACCACGCCGCGATGATGGAGCCGTGGGACGGCCCCGCTGCAATCGCCTTCACCGACGGCCGCCAGATCGGCGCGACGCTCGACCGTAACGGTCTGCGTCCGGCGCGCTACATCATTACGGACGACGACCTCGTCATCATGGCGTCGGAAGCCGGCACGCTGCCCATTCCCGAGTCGAAGATCGTCAAGAAGTGGCGTCTGCAGCCGGGCAAGATGTTCCTGATCGACATGGAGCACGGCCGCATCATCGACGACAAGGAGCTCAAGGACAATCTCGCGAACGCCAAGCCGTACAAGAGCTGGATCGACGCCGTGCGCATCAAGCTCGACGAGATCGAGGCAAAGGCCGAAGACGTCGCGACGGAACGCCGCGAGCCCGCCGCGTTGCTGGATCGCCAGCAGGCGTTCGGCTACACGCAGGAAGACCTCAAGTTCCTGATGGCGCCAATGGCGCAAGCCGGCGAAGAAGCAGTCGGTTCGATGGGCAACGACTCGCCGCTGGCGGTCATGTCCAACAAGAACAAGACGCTGTATCACTACTTCAAGCAGCTGTTCGCGCAAGTGACAAACCCGCCGATCGACCCGATCCGTGAAAACATGGTGATGTCGCTGGTGTCGTTCGTCGGTCCGAAGCCGAACCTGCTGGACACGAACAACATCAACCCGCCGATGCGTCTCGAAGTGTCGCAGCCGGTGCTCGACTTCAAGGACATCGCGAAGATCCGCGAGATCGATCAGTACACGGGCGGCAAGTTCAGCTCGTACGAACTGAACATCTGCTATCCAGTGGCGTGGGGCAAGGAAGGCATCGAAGCACGCCTCGCCTCGCTGTGCGCGGAAGCCGTGGATGCGGTCAAGTCCGGCTACAACATGCTGATCGTGTCGGACCGCAAGACCGACCGCGACAACGTGGCGATTCCGGCGCTGCTGGCCACCGCCGCGATCCACACGCACCTCGTGCAGCAAGGTCTGCGCACGAGCACGGGTCTGGTCGTCGAAACCGGCTCGGCGCGTGAAACGCACCACTTCGCGCTGCTTGCGGGCTACGGCGCGGAAGCGGTTCACCCGTACCTCGCAATGGAAACGCTCGGCCAGCTCGCAGCCGGCCTGAAGGGCGACCTGTCGCCGGAAAAGGCGGTCTACAACTTCACCAAGGCGGTCGGCAAGGGCTTGATGAAGGTCATGTCGAAGATGGGCATTTCGACCTACATGTCGTACACCGGCGCGCAGATTTTCGAAGCGGTCGGCCTGGCTGAAGACCTGGTGGTGAAGTACTTCAAGGGCACCTCGTCGAAGGTGGGCGGCATCGGCCTGTTCGACGTGGCGGAAGAAGCGATCCGTCTGCACCGCGAAGCGTTCGGCGACAACCCGATTCTCGCCAACATGCTCGACGCAGGCGGCGAATACGCATACCGCGTGCGCGGCGAAGAACACATGTGGACGCCGGACGCGATCGCCAAGCTGCAACACTCGGCGCGCAGCAACTCGTACCAGACGTACAAGGAATACGCGCATCTGATCAACGATCAGACGAAGCGCCACATGACGTTCCGCGGCCTGTTCGAATTCAAGTTCGATCCGACCAAGGCCATCCCGCTCGACGAAGTCGAACCGGCGAAGGAAATCGTCAAGCGTTTCGCTACCGGTGCAATGTCGCTGGGCTCGATCAGCACGGAGGCTCACGCCACGCTGGCAATCGCCATGAACCGTATCGGCGGCAAGTCGAACACGGGTGAAGGCGGCGAGGACGTGAACCGTTACCGCAACGAGTTGCGCGGCATTCCGATCAAGAACGGCGACACGATGAAGTCCGTGATCGGCGACGAAGTGATCGTGGACATTCCGCTGAAGGCGGGCGATTCGCTGCGCTCGAAGATCAAGCAGGTGGCGTCGGGCCGTTTCGGCGTGACGGCGGAATACCTCGCGTCCGCTGATCAGATCCAGATCAAGATGGCGCAGGGCGCAAAGCCGGGTGAAGGCGGTCAGCTGCCGGGCCACAAGGTGTCGGAATACATCGGCAAGCTGCGTTACTCGGTGCCGGGCGTCGGCCTGATTTCGCCGCCGCCGCACCATGACATCTACTCGATCGAAGATCTGGCGCAGCTGATTCACGATCTGAAGAACGCCAACTCGGCGGCCAGCGTCTCGGTGAAGCTGGTGTCCGAATCGGGCGTCGGCACGGTTGCCGCAGGTGTGGCCAAGGCCAAGGCCGATCACGTCGTGATCGCCGGTCATGATGGCGGCACGGGAGCGTCGCCGCTGTCGTCGGTGAAGCATGCCGGCACGCCGTGGGAACTGGGTCTGGCAGAAACGCAGCAAACGCTGGTGCTGAACCAGTTGCGCGGCCGTATCCGCGTGCAGGCCGACGGTCAGATGAAGACCGGCCGCGACGTCGTGATCGGCGCGCTGCTCGGCGCGGACGAGTTCGGTTTCGCGACGGCGCCGCTCGTCGTCGAAGGCTGCATCATGATGCGCAAGTGCCATCTGAACACCTGCCCGGTCGGCGTCGCGACGCAAGATCCGGTGCTGCGTGCGAAGTTCCAGGGCCAGCCGGAACACGTCGTGAACTTCTTCTTCTTCGTTGCAGAAGAAGCGCGCGAAATCATGGCGCAACTGGGCATTCGCAAGTTCGAAGACCTGGTCGGCCACGCCGAACTGCTCGATACGAAGAAGGGCATCGAACACTGGAAGGCGAAGGGTCTCGACTTTTCGCGCGTGTTCTATCAGCCGCAAGTCTCGGCGGAAGTGGCGCGCAAGCATGTCGACGTGCAGGACCATGGTCTGGACAAGGCACTCGACCACACGCTGATCGAAAAGGCGAAGGCGGCGATCGAGAAGGGCGAGCACGTCTCGTTCATCCAGCCGGTGCGTAACGTGAACCGTACGGTCGGCGCGATGCTGTCCGGCACGATCGCGAAGAAGTACGGCCACGACGGCCTGCCCGACGACACGATTCACATCCAGTTGAAGGGCACCGCGGGTCAGAGCTTCGGCGCGTTCCTCGCGAAGGGCATCACGCTGGATCTGGTCGGCGACGGCAACGACTACGTCGGCAAGGGCCTGTCGGGCGGCCGCATCATCATCCGTCCGACCAACGATTTCCGCGGCAAGTCGGAAGAGAACATCATCTGCGGCAACACAGTGATGTACGGCGCAATCGAAGGCGAGTCGTTCTTCCGCGGCGTGGCAGGCGAGCGTTTCTGCGTGCGTAACTCGGGCGCGACGGCGGTTGTCGAAGGCACGGGCGACCACGGTTGCGAATACATGACGGGCGGCACGGTGGTCGTGCTCGGCGAAACGGGCCGTAACTTCGCGGCCGGCATGTCGGGCGGCATCGCCTACGTGTACGACCCGGACAACTCGTTCGCGGGCAAATGCAACAAGTCGATGGTTGCGCTCGATCCGGTCTTGCAAACGGCCGAACAGGAACGCACGGTCGACAAGGGCCTGTGGCACACCGGCACGACCGACGAAGCGCTGCTCAAGGGGCTCATCGAGCGTCACTTCCAGTTCACGGGCTCGCCGCGTGCAAAAGCGCTGCTCGAAAACTGGGACGCGTCGCGCCGTCAATTCGTGAAGGTATTCCCGACCGAATACAAGCGCGCGCTGGGCGAAATGGCCGCGAAGAAGGCGAACAAGGAAGTGCTGGCCGCCTGATTCGCAACGCTGTTCATCAGCAAGACGTCACCTTTAGCCGTACCCGCCGCGTGCGACCGATCCACGGTGCCGCGCGGCGGGTGTAGATCACCCCACCTGATTAGATAGAGAAGAGAACCACATGGGCAAGGCAACCGGTTTTCTCGAGTTCGAACGCCGCCACGAGGCGTACGAAGCTCCGCTCACGCGTGTGAAGCACTACAAGGAATTCGTCGCCGCACTGACCGACGACGAAGCCAAGATTCAAGGCGCACGTTGCATGGACTGCGGCATTCCGTTTTGCAACAACGGCTGCCCGGTGAACAACATCATTCCGGACTTCAACGACCTGGTGTTCCATCAGGATTGGAAGAACGCGATTGAAGTGCTGCATTCCACCAACAACTTCCCCGAGTTCACGGGCCGCATCTGCCCGGCACCGTGCGAAGCGGCGTGCACGCTCGGCATTAACAACGACCCGGTCGGCATCAAGTCGATCGAACACGCGATCATCGACAAGGCATGGACCGAAGGCTGGGTCGCGCCGTTGCCGCCGAAGCACAAGACCGGCAAGAAGGTCGCCGTGGTCGGATCCGGCCCCGCTGGGTTGGCCGTCGCGCAGCAACTCGCGCGCGCGGGGCACGATGTCACCGTGTTCGAAAAGAACGACCGCATCGGCGGGTTGCTGCGTTACGGCATTCCCGACTTCAAGCTGGAGAAGTGGCTGATCGATCGCCGCATGCGCCAGATGGAAGCCGAAGGCGTGACGTTCCGCGCCAACGTGTTCATCGGTAAAGCGGATTCGCTGCCGGCCTATATCGGCAACACGGCGAAGGAAACCATCACGCCGGATCAGTTGAAGGAAGAGTTCGACGCGGTCGTGATCGCGGGCGGTTCGGAAACGCCGCGCGATCTGCCGGTGCCGGGCCGTGAGCTGGAAGGCATCCACTACGCGATGGAATTCCTGCCGCAACAGAACAAGGTCAATGCCGGCGACAAGGTCGCGAACCAGTTGCTCGCGAAAGGCAAGCATGTGGTCGTGATTGGCGGCGGCGATACGGGTTCGGACTGCGTGGGCACGTCGAATCGTCATGGCGCGAAGAGCGTCACGCAATTCGAACTGCTGCCGCAGCCGCCGGAAGAAGAGAACAAGCCGCTCGTGTGGCCTTACTGGCCGATCAAGCTGCGCACGTCGTCGTCGCATGACGAAGGCTGCTCGCGGGATTGGGCGGTCGCGACCAAGCGTCTCGAAGGCAAGAACGGCAAGGTCGAGAAGCTGATCGCGGCGCGCGTCGAATGGAAGGACGGCAAGATGCAGGAAGTGCCGAACTCGGAATTCGAAATGAAGGCCGATCTGGTGCTGCTCGCCATGGGCTTTACGCAGCCGGTCTCGCCGGTGCTGGAAGCGTTCGGCGTCGACAAGGATGCGCGTGGCAACGTGCGTTCGTCGACCGAAGGCGACAAGGCGTATTACACGTCGGTGGACAAGGTGTTCACCGCGGGCGACATGCGTCGCGGCCAGTCGCTGGTGGTGTGGGCGATTCGCGAAGGCCGCCAGTGCGCGCGTTCCGTCGACGCGTTCCTGATGGGTCATTCGGAACTGCCGCGCTAAACGTCTCCGGCCGGTTTTCGCGCCTTGGCGCCAGAACCGGCCACTGCTTGCAGGAAGAGGTGGAGACGACACTGTGCCGCGTCAGCGGCGCATCGAGCGGTGAAAAAACAAAGCCGGGCACCTGAGAGGGTGACCCGGCTTTTCTATTTCGGCGCGCAACGACGCTACGTGCCTGACTTGCGATAGCGCGCCAACGTCAGTCCGTCCAGATCGATCTCCGGCTTGCGGTGCGTGATCAGATCCGCGACCACGCGCCCCGAACCCATCGACATCGCCCAGCCCGTCGAGCCGTGCCCGAGGTTCAACCACAGTTTCTCGATGCCGGACGGGCCGAGTAGCGGCGCGCCATCGGGTGTCATTGGACGGCGGCCCACCCAGAAATGTGCGGACGTGGGATTGGCCGCGTGCGGGAACCAGTCGCTGAGCACTTTCATCAGCGTTTGCAGGGCCTGTTCGCGCAAGGTGGTTTCACGATTGCCGAGTTCGGCGGTGCCGGCCACCCGCAGGTTGTCGCCGAAGCGAGTAATCGCCGTTTTCAGCGATTCGTCCATCAGCGCGGCGCGCGGGGCTTTCTCGTCATCGGTGACGGGCAGCGTCGCCGAATAGCCTTTCACGGGATAAAGCGGCACCTTCACGCCGAGCCGCGCGAGCAGCGTGGCACTGTCGACGCCCAGCGCCACCACTACGGCATCCGCGTGCAACATCTCGGCGCCGCGCTCGCTCTCGATACGCACCGCGCGCACCGCACCGCCTTGTACATCGAGCGACGTGACGCGCGTGTCAAAACGAAAGCGCACGTCGTTGCGCTCGCAGATTGCGCGCAGTTCACGGGTGAAGCGGGCGCAATCGCCGGCTTCGTCGTCGGGCAGATAGAGGCCCGCGAGCGGCGCCTGACGCGCCCAGCGCAAGCCCGGCTCGATCTCGACACACTGCGCCGCGCTGACTTCCCGATGCGCAATGCCGGCGTCACGCAGCACGGCGAGCGCCGGCTGCGCGAGTTCGACGTCGTACTCGCTGCGGAACAACTGCAGATAGCCCTGGCTGCGGCCATAGTCGAACGGATGGCGGCTGCGGAATTCGTGCAGAGACTCGCGGCTGTAGTAGGCAATACGCTGCATGCGCTGCTTGTTGACGCGAAACCGTTCGAGATCGCATTCACGCAGCCAGCGCGCAATCCAGCGCCACTGGGCCGGGTCGAAGGTCGGGCGGAAGATCAGCGGCGAGGCTGGCTTGAACAGGTATTTGAGAATCTTCGCCGGCATGCCGGGCGCGGCCCAAGGCGTCACATAGCCCGGCGCGATCACGCCCGCATTGCCGAAACTGGTGGAGAGCGCGACGTCCGGCTCGCGCTCGATCACGGTGACTTCGCAGCCCTGCTGGCGCAGGTAAAAAGCGGTGGCGACGCCGATCACGCCGCCGCCGAGAACAATCGTTTTCATGTGTGTGTAGGGCGGATTCAGGCGGCAGGGCGGGTAGCCCCGAGCACCTTGCCCTTGGTCTCAGGCAGACACACCGCGGCGACGATCACGAGCAGATAACCGGAGCCCGCCACGATGCCCATTGCCTTCACCAGTGTCATGGTTTGGGACAGTGTACCGACCAGAATCGGAAAGAATGAGCCGAGTCCGCGCCCGAGGTTGTAGCAGAAGCCTTGTCCCGAGCCGCGTATCGCATTCGGATAGAGCTCCGACAGATACGCGCCCACGCCCGCGAAAATCCCTTGCACCACGATGCCGAGCGGAAAGCCGAGCGCGAGCATCATGCCGTCGGTAATGGGCAGCATGGTGTAGACCATGCCGAGCACGAACGAGCCGATGGCGAACAGCACGAACGACGCGCGCCGGCCGATCTTGTCGCACAGAATGGCGCCGACGATATACCCCGTGAACGAGCCGACGATCAGCACGATCAGATAGCCACTCGTGTTGAACACCGACAGGTGGCGCACGGTCTTCAGATACGTTGGCAGCCAGGTGGTAATCGCGTAATAGCCGCCGAGCATGCCGGTGCACAGCGCGCTGCCGAGCAGGGTGGTTCTGAGGTGAGCGGCCGAGAAGATTTGCAGGAAGTGCGAGGTGTCGAAACCACTTTCGCGGGCCCGGCGCGTTTCGAGAAAGATATCCGGATCGCTCACGTTGCGGCGAATGTAGATGATCCACGCCGCGGGCAGCAGGCCGATCCAGAAGCATGCGCGCCATGCGTACTGTTCCGGCAGCAGGGCGAAGAAGGCCCAGTAAATGATCGCCGCAGCCGCCCAGCCGAACGACCAGCTGCTTTGCACGGTGCCCACGGCTTTCGCGCGATGCTGAGGCGAGCGAATGGTTTCGGCCATCATGATCGTCACGACCGACCATTCACCGCCGAAGCCGATGCCCTGCAACGTGCGCGTGGTGAGCAGTTGCCAGAACGAATGAGTGAAGCCGGACAGAAAGGTAAATAGCGCGAAAGTGGCGATGGTCCACTGCAGCACGCGGATGCGGCCATAGCGGTCGGCGAGAATGCCGGCGAGCCAGCCGCCCACCGCCGACGAGATCAGCGAACTGGTGGCGATCATGCCGGCTTCGCTCTTGGTCATGCCCCATGTCGCGATCAGCGTCGGAATGAGGAAGGAGTAAATCATGAAGTCGAAGGCATCGACTGCGTAACCGCCGAAGCCGGCGTACAGGGTGCGGCGCTCGCGCTGGGTCAGTTCGGTGAACCATTGGAGAGAAGGCATTTTTGTTGTGGTCTCCAGGACTTGTCGGCCGGCCGTGGGCACGAAGGTGGGGTGTTTGTATTCTACGGGGCGGAGGATAGTGGGGCCAGTCGTGCTCAAAAATGGCCCGCGTTCCTTACCAACTACTACCGTGTAACCCAAAATATATCGAGCGTGGTTACACTGCGTGCGCAGCGCCGATGCTGCGACTCGCCTTCTCCGCCTCTCATCTCCGCGCCAGCCACGCCTAATGCCCGCCACCGCAAAAACCTGCTCGCCGTCCCGTCTCTCCGCGAGCACGTTTGTGCGGACACCGCAGATATCGGCCCACGAGACCATGGCATCGCGCCGGTGCTTCCTGAAGCGCTCAGCCGGCGTCCTGCTGATTTCCGGCGTGAGCGGCTCGCTGCTGTCCGCGTGCGGCGGCGGCAACCTCAGCGATGATTCGCCGGCAACGCCGCGCCTCGCGTCGGTCAGCAACTTCCGCGACGTCGCCGGAGCGGCACCGTATCCGACCGTCGACGGCAGGCAGATGCGCCGCGGCGTGTTCTATCGCGCGAACGTATTGACGCTGGACGCCGCCGACCAGGCCACGATCGACCGGCTCGGCATTGCCTCGGTCTACGATCTGCGCACGCCGGCGGAAATCGCGCGAACCGCCGATATTCTGCCGGGCGGTGCGACAGCCCAGACGCTCAACGTGCTGGGCACCGCCGACTTCGTCGCGCCGGCGCTCGACACGGCGGCGGCCGCGGTCGCGTTCATGGAAGCTCAGGCGCGCGGCTACGTCACCGGCGCCGCCCAGCGCGCCGCTTACGGTGGGCTCCTAACAAGTCTGGCCGACGGTCCCGGCGCGCAACTGCTTCACTCCAGCGCGGGTAAGGATCGCGCGGGTTGGGTCGCCGCGCTCCTGCTCAGCATCGCGAACGTGCCGCTCGACGTGATCATGCGGGACTATCTGCTGAGCAACGTCTATCTGGCGCCGTGGATCAAGGCGCAAACCGACGCGTTGCGCGCGCAGGCCGGCGACGCTGTCGCTTCGGCCCGGGCGCCGTTGTTGAGTGTTCAGGAAAATTATCTGCAGGCCGGGTTCGACCAGGTGCAGGCGAGCTACGGGACGATGTCGAGCTATCTGACACGAGGCCTCGGCCTCTCGCAGAGGACGATCGATACCTTGCAGCGCCGCCTCGTGATCTGAACCACAAGAGCCTTGCGTTCACCGAAGGCAAAAAAAACCGCCCCAAACGACAGGGCGGATAGAGAAGGGCGGCATCGAGGTTGCCGGGGGCGACTATAAAGCCGCCGCGCCTGTGAAAGACCCTCCAGTAAGGGCGCGTAAGCGCGTCCGGCCGCGCTCACGGCAGCGCCTGCACCACGGGCAATTCGATCCGCACTTCCAGACCGCCCTGCGCGTGATTGCGCACATGACAGCGTCCGCCGCGATCGTGCGCGAGCCGCGCGACGATCGCGAGGCCTAGGCCGCAATGGCCTTCGCCGCCACGCGCGGCGTCGAGCCGCACGAACGGCTTCATGGCGGCCGCGATGCGGTCGTCGGGAATGCCGGGGCCGTGGTCGCGCACGCTGATCACCCAATGGCCATCGTGGCGCGCGGTGCCGATATCGACGGGCGGAGTGCCATGTTCGAGCGCGTTATCGACCAGATTCGTGACCAGCCGGTCGAGCAATGTGCGCGGCAGCGTAAACGACGAACCGGCGCGCAGATCGAGCGTGAACAGCGGCGTTTCGGTGCTGTCGCTGGCGGAGAACTGTTCCTGCAGAAAGTCGTCGACTTCGACCGGCGGCCCGGCTTCGGCGGACTGGCCTGCGAATTCGAGAAACTGCTGGACGATGTTGGTCAGCGAGTCGACATCGCGGATCAGACCGGCGCGTTCGTTTTCCGCCACCAATACGCTCGCGCGCAACTTCAGGCGCGTGAGCGGCGCTTTCAGATCGTGCGCGACGCCGGCTAGCATCACGGCCTGGTCGTCGCCGGCTTCGTTCAGGCGCCGCATCATGTCGTTGAACGAACCGATCAGGTCGCGCAATTCGCGTGGGCCTTGCACTGTTACAGGTTCCGGGCGGCCGCCCGAGCCGAACGCCCGCGCGGCGTCGGCGACGCGCGACAGCGGCCGCTGCATCTGCCACGCGACGAACACGGAAAGGATCAACGCGGCGAGCAGCATCGAAATCGATTCGATCAGAAAGCGCGGGCGCGGCGGTACGTCGACCGGCACGACGACCCAGTTCGATTTGCCTGGAAACAACACCCACAACTGCGGCGGGCGCAGGTCGTCGACGGCGATGCGCGTGCCGGGCGGCAGATTTTCGCGCAGATGCCGGCTCAGTTCGACCAGCGGGTGATGCGTCGGCTCTTGCAGATGCACGCTAGCCGGCATGTTCCAGGTGGGCACGAGGTGCACGCGCATGGCGGGCGCGAGCGCGGCGCCTTTCATCGGTTCGCCGTTGACGGCTTGCAGCACGAGCAGAATGCCGCGCGCGAAGCCGTCGATTTCATGACGCGGCGGCTGCAGCACCACCAGCACGAACCAGCCGGCCTGAATCGCGAACAACACCGCTGCCGAGAGTAACGCCATTCTGCCGAACAGCGTGTTCAGCGGGTTTTTCATGCGCTTGAGGCGGCCTCGTCGGCGAACGGCGTGCCGTCGGCGTCGGGCACGAACACATAGCCTTTGCCGCGCACCGTCTGCACGTAGCAGGGATTGGACGGATCGTCTTCGATCACGCGGCGCAGGCGCCAGATCGGCACGTCGAGGCTGCGGTCGCGAAAAGCGAGGTTGTCGCGATGCACGAGATCGTGAATCAGCACGCGCGAGAGCACCTTGTACGGATTGTTGACGAAGATCTTCAGGAGCGCGAACTCACTGTCGCGCAGCGGCAGCTTCGAATTGTCCCGGCACAGCGAACGGGTTGCGAAATCGAGTTCGAACGGGCCGAAGCGATACGGCTTGCGGGCTTCCGGCGCGCTCGTGGTGGACGGCCCACGCCGGCGCAACACGGTGTGGATGCGCGCGAGCAATTCGCGTGGATCGAACGGCTTGGTCAGGTAGTCGTCCGCGCCGAGCGAGAGCCCGACAATGCGGTCGGCCACCGTGCCGCGCGCCGTCACGAAGATCACCGGAATGTCGTCGCCGGCGGCGCGTAGCGCGGTGAGCGCGCGCAGGCCGTCGGTGTTCGGCATCATGATGTCGAGCACGACGACCGACGGCCGTTCACGCTCGAGCCGGCGCTGGAGATGGGTGCCGTCGTGCAGCACGGACGCGTCGAAGCCGTTCGATTGCAGAAACTTGCAAAGCAGATCGCGTACGACCGGATCGTCGTCGACGATGAGGACCTGTGGATTCATGGCGAAATTTTAGACTGGCGCGTGCAACGCGCGTCCGACTCTTTTCTTACCAATGCTTACGTCACGCCGCGCCGCGGCGGGTGATGCCCTTGTCAGGCCCGCCACACAAGGCTCGCGGCATATTTCAGCGCGGCCATGTTCGGCAATGCGCGCGGCCATGCTGCCACTCCCTTCGCATAGCCAACATTCCTCCGAAGAAAGAATCTGTGCCAATTTGAAAGCGGCCGCAACGGCGCGCAACGGCTCGTAAGAACCGCCGGAAAGCGCGCTTTCCTTCATGCATCGGCGCTGCACGCCCGGCGGGATGATTCGTCGTGCAGTACGTTGCGCCGCATGCTGAAAACAGCCTAACGCCTTGGGCCCACGGCAGGCGGCGTGAAATCGAAACCTAGCGCCACGCGAGGCTCACCATGACCGTTCCCAGCAATCTCTCATCCACCCGCTTTTCGTCCCTGGCGGCGACGCCGCCAGCAGGCAGGCCCGCAGCCGCCAGCAACCCAGGCTCCGCTGCGCAGCCGCGGGAGTCCGCCGGCCAGGCGCAGCCGTCGCTGCCCGCCGGGCTCGTCGGCCACCATGTCAATACGACAGCCTGACGTCCTGAGGCCCATGTGTCGACCCCGAGAATCCTTCATCGCTTCATGCGTGTCGCCGCGTGGTTGACGCTCGGCGCGGCGCTGCTACCCCTGGGTGGCTGCGCCGTCGCCGCGCTGCCGTGCCGGCTGACTTCGGCCACGCTGAAAATCATCCCGGTGGTTGGCCATGCCGCGGCCTCGCCGTTCGACATGTGTTCATCCGCCATCGACTGAATCATGACACTCAAACGGATTGCCTGCGCGCTGGCGGTACTGGGCGGCGTGTTCTCGCTGACTGCGCAAGCGCAACCGCTCGTGCGGGAGGCGAGTGCGGCGAGTGCCGCAACGAAAGAGCCTTCCGCCGACGCGCGGCGGCGCTCGCCAGACGCGCCGTTCGCGTTTCGAGGCGTGGCGCTCGGCATCACGCTCGACGAATTCCGCGCCGGCTCGACCGTGCGGGCCACGCCGCTCGGCAGCGTGCCGGTTTGCGAGACGGACGTGCAGGCAGGCGCGCTCGGCATGCGGCTCAAGTCGCACGACAGCCTGACGGTGGCGTGCCGCTGGGCGCATCGCGCGGACAACGGCTGGGAGGTGTCGCAAGCGGTGGTCGACGGCGCGCCCGCGCTGGAGCATGTGCTGCGTTTCGCGCGTGTGGACGGACAAAGCGCGCTGCGTCTGTACGAGATTTCTTTCGTGATCGACGAGATCACCGCCGACGACTTGCGCGAAGCGCTCGCGGACCGATACGGGCCGCCGCGTCTCGCGACGCGGACCGTGTCGGCGTCGTCGGGCGCGATGCCCACGTATGTCTGGGAAAACGCCGTGAGTTCGATCACGTTGTGCTTTCTGCCGGGCACACGCAACGGCACGCTCACCTATTTGCTGAAGGGCTCGGATGCGTGGGTGAAGTCTGTCGTGCGGCAGTGGCAGGCGAGCGGCGCGGAGGCTGGTTGATGAGCGGCATTGAGTGGGGCCGCAAGGCCCGTTTCGAACCCGGCCGACCCGGCCAAGGAGTAGGTATGACTGCGGGCATGACTGCGCTACGTCTCACTGTCGCGCTAGGCGCGGCGATCTGCGTTGCGGCTTGCGGGAGCACGCAGCAAAGCTCGATCGTCGATACGCCGATGGCGCCGCCGCTTGCCTCGGCGCCACTGAACGTCAACACGCAAGGCGCGATCTATCAGGCCGGCAGTCCGCTGCTCCTGTACGAGACGCCGCGTGCCCAACATATCGGCGATGTATTGACGATCCGTCTCTCGGAATCGTATAGCGGCAATAACAGCGCGACCGCGGCGGCGAGTCGCTCGAGCAGCATTACCGCCGACGCCGCCGACCATTCCACCAACGCTGCCGCGCGCCTTGCGCGACTGTTCAACATCGGCTCGGCGAGCACCGAATACAAAGGGCAGGGCAGTCTCACCGATGCGAGCGGCATGAGCGGCACGCTCGCTGTCACCGTGATCGGTACGATGTCGACCGGCAACCTCGTGGTGTCGGGCGAGAAGGTCATTGCGATGAGCGGCAACCGCGACAGGCTGCGCCTGTCGGGCATCGTCAATCCTAAGGATATCGAAGCGGGCAACTACGTGGCGTCGAGCAAGGTCGCGAACGCGCGTATCGAACAGGCCGGTGTGGGGATGGTGTCCGACGCCACGACCATGGGCTGGCTGCAAAGAATGTTCATGAGCGTGCTGACGTTCTGATCACGTTCTGAGTCGTCGACGCATTGCGAACCTGCCAGCCAGGAGGTGCGATAGCCATCGCACCTCGCGTCACATGCTAGACCGGCGGCGCACCGCGTTCGGCCGCACCGATTTCACCGTCCGGCACGAACACGTAGCCGCGTCCCCACACGGTTTGCACATAGCGTGGCTCGGACGGATCGACTTCGATCAGCCGGCGCAGACGCCAGATCGACACATCAAGGCTGCGATTGCGATGTATCTCGCTGTTGCCGTGCAGTTTCTCCAGCAACTGCGCGCGCGTGAGCACGGTCATCGCGTGGGTGACGAATATCTTGAGCATGGCGAATTCGCTCGAACGCAATGGAATGCGCTCGCCTTCGTGACGCAATTCGCGCGCCGGGAAATTCACTTCGAAACGGCCGAAGCGATACGGCGCGCGCTGCTCCGGCGCGCTCGGGGCAATCACGCTGCGACGGCGCAGCACGGTGCGGATCCGCGCAACCAGTTCGCTCGGTTCGAAGGGCTTGCCGAGGTAGTCGTCCGCGCCGAGTTCGAGACCAATCACGCGATCGATCGGATCGGCACGCGCGGTCAGCAGAATCACGGGAATGTCGTCGCCGGCCACGCGCAACGCGCGCAACGCGCTGATGCCGTCGAGTTGCGGCATCATGATGTCGAGGACGATCAGGTCGGGCCGCTCGTCCTGCAATTTGCGCTGCAGGCCGAGGCCATGTTCGAGCGTGTCGACCTTGAAGCCGCGCCCTTGCAGATATCCGCTGACGAGTTCACGTATCACGGGATCGTCGTCGACGACCAGAATGGATGGGTTCATTCAGGTCATCTTAGAGAACCGCGCGTGCGCAGCAAAGCGCGTCACGCTTTCGAATCCTTTCCCCTGTAAGGGAAAGCAAGCGATCTGTGCGCCTAGTTCGCCTAGTTCGCCTGGGAAGTCTGAATGGTCTGTGGCGGCCGGCGAGAGAAGTCGGTTCGATCGACGACCATTCGCTCGATCAGGCCATTGAGTTTGGTCGATGCCGAAGAGAAGCGGTCGGTGTTCAGGCCGCCGGTCTGATAGCGGGCGGTGACGAGAATACGGCCGTTCTGAATCAGCGTCAGGTCGATGATCGACAGATACTGGATCGTTTCGTCGCTGAACGAACGGCGGCCGTAATCGATCGCGGCGTTGTAGACGAGCCGCGCCTCGCAACCGGCGGGCGACGTGCCCGGATTGTAGACTTCCGAACGAATGCCGCGCCGGTCGAGCGCGAGTTGCAGCGCCGGCACGAAATCGCCGACCGACACGTTCTGATTCACTTCGATGCAGACGTTGCGCAAGTCAGCCGGCCGGCCGTTGACGAAGGTCGGCGATGAATAGTTTGCCGCGATCGCGTAGCCCGCCTGAATCACCGAACCGGTGGCGTCGGCGGCCTGAATCAGCGTCCACGCGCAGCCGTTCAGGCCGACCGCCAGCGTGGCGGAGACGGCGAGCCACGCGCAGGGACGCTTCAACATGCGCCACGCAGCCCGCGGGGCTCGCGTGAATGCGTGGGCGGGCATGCTCGGCATGAAGGTCATGAGGCGGCGCCAGGTGACGGTCGGTGAATTCCGTAAATCACAGTGGACAACGGCGATCAGGCTCACGTTCAGCGCGTGACGCGCAGGCGCAATTCGTTTTGCCCTTGCACGCTTGCCGTGACGCTGACGCGCCGCGCGGGGGTGGTCACGATGAAATGCTGGCGCGTCGGCGTATTGATGTCGTGCACGACGTTCGGGAAGCAGGCAGCGATGTCGGCGCCGAATTCTTCCAGCGGATCGGAGACGACGCCGTCCGCTTGCCAGTGCGCGCGCCAGTGGCAGTCGTAGGCATGCGAGTTGGCGCGGCAGTCGTCGGCGCTTTCGGTGCCCGGCAGTTGTGCGGCGGCTTGGGTCTGCAACTGCCGGAAATCAGCGGCGTCGACGATGTGTTTGAGCGCGGGGCAAACGTCGGCGGGCTCGTTAGCCGGGTTAGCCTGGTTCGCTTGTGCCGCATAAGCGGCGCTCGTGACGAGCAGCGCGCCAAGAGCAAGCGCGAGACGCGGGGTCAAAGGATGGGAGCGGCGATCGAATGACATGTCGGGAATCCAGTAGCGGTGAATGACGTGGGGCAGGACGTGGTACGGCCCGCACGACTATCGTCGCCGCCGGAGGGCATTTTCAAAGCGCGGAACAGCTTGCCCGCTTCGCAAATGCTTTCGAACTCTTCTCGCGTGTTTCGGAATGTTGCGCCGCGTTGCGTTGCGTTGGGCGGCGTGGCGTGCGGTGCGTCGCTCAGCCGAGCGTCAGGCCGCCGTCGACGTGGATTACCTGGCCGGTGATGTGGCGCGCTTCGTCGGAGAGCAGGAATGCGATCAGCGCGGCGATATCCGTGGGCTCGGCGACATGGCCGAGCGGCGTCGCTTCGGCGGCGCGAGTCCACACCGATGCATTATCGGCACTCGGTCCGCGATCTTTACGGGTATAGCCGGGCGCCACGCAATTGACTGTCACGCCATGCGGCGCCAGTTCCGCGGCTGCGGTTTTCGCCAGCGATTCGAGCGCCGCTTTCGCGGCGGCCGTCGCGGCAAACGGCGTGTCCACGCGGTAGCGGTGCGCGACGAACGAGCTGAGCGCGACCACGCGGCCACGCTTCGATGTTTCCAGCGCGGGTGTCGCACGTTTGACGAGCGCCGCGAACGCGGCCGGCATGGCCGCGAAGGCTGCGCTCAACGCGTCGGCATCGAGCGCATTCAGCGTTTGGCGCTGCGCGTGTCCGGCGTTGGCGACCAGTTGATCGAGCGCGCCGAAGTTCGCCAGCGTTTGATGGATCACGTGTTCCGCGGCGCCGCGTTCGGCTAGATCGCCGAACACCGTCGCGCAGCGTGCGCCGTTCGCGCTGCAATCGGCGGCGACTTGCGCGAGTCGTTGGCGCGCTTCGTGATCGGCGCCGCGTGCGTGCAGCATCAGGGCCGAGCGCGGCGCGGCGATGCGCCGGGCCAGTGCGGCGCCAATGCCGGAGCCGGCGCCGGTGATCAGCACGACACGCTCGAATCCGGCGCTGCCCGCGTCGTTCAGGTCGGCGATGGCGCTTATGTCGCTCATGCGGCGATCGCTTCGTCCGAGCGCTCGACCTCGAGCGTCTCGTCATGGAACGCAGCGAGCGACTCGCGATGCGCGACACTGACAATCGCCGCCTTCGGCAGCCGTTCCGTGAACAGGCGATACAGGCGCGCCTCGTTGTCCGCGTCGAGCGCGCTGGTCGCTTCGTCGAGGAACAGATAGTCCGGCTTGTGCAGCAACACGCGCGCGGCGGCGAGGCGCTGTTGCTCGCCCGGCGAGAGAATGCGGGTCCAGTGTCCCGATTCCTGCAGACGGTCCGCGTATTCCGACAGATGGCAGACGACGAGCGCTTCGCGGCATTCGTCGTCGGTGTAGGTGTCCACGGAGGAGGGGTAGGCGAGCGCCGCCTTGAGGGTGCCGATCGGCATGTAGCTGACCTGCGGGATGAACATGATGCGCGCGTTGACCGGTGCGTCGATCGAGCCGTCGCCGAACGGCCACAGGCCGGCGAGGGCGCGCATCAGCGTGCTCTTGCCCGAACCCGACGGGCCGCGCACCAGCCAGCGCGAGCCCGGCCGGATCGCCACATCGCGAATGCGCGACAGCGGGTTGCCGTTAGGCAGGGCGAGTTTGAGGCCCTCGGTGGAGAGCTGGTCTTCGTCGACGAAATGCAGATTGATGCCGCCGTGCGCGGTTGCCGGCGAGACCGATTCCTTCAGCCGCGGTGCGTGCACGACGCGCTTGAATTCACGCAACCGGTTCACGGTGGCGCGCCATTCGACCAGGGTGCCGTAACTGTTGATGAACCACGAGAACGAGTCGCTGACGGTGCCGAATGCGCTGGAAATCTGCATCAGCACACCGAACGTGAAGGCGCCGGCGAAGTAGCGGGGCGCGGCGACCACCAGCGGAAAGATGATCGCGATCTGGCCGTAGAAGCTCAGCACGAACGTGAGGCGCTTGGTGTACTTCATCACCTGCCACCAGTTGTCGCGGATGCGGCCGAACAGCGAGTGTGCGTTCTTCTTCTCGGTTTCCATACCGTTGTAGAAGGCGATCTGCTCGGCGTTTTCACGCAGACGGATCAGGCCGAAACGGAAATCCGCCTCGACTTTCTGCGCCTGGTAGTTGATCGGTACGAGCGGATGGCCGACCTTCTGGATGATCAGCGAACCGACCACGGCGTAGAGTGCCGCGGCCCACACCATATAGCCGGGGATCTCGATCGGCATGCCGCCGAGCGAAATGGTCAGCGCGCCGGCAAGCGACCACAGGATCGTGATGAACGACACCAGCGTGACGACCGTGGAGAGCAGGTCGAGCGTGAGTGAAAGGGTGCTGGTGGCGAACGATTGCAGGTCGTCGCTGATCCGCTGGTCGGGGTTGTCGGCGAGGCGGTCGCGCTCGATCCGGTAGAACGCGCTGTCATTCAACCACTCGTTCAGGTAGCGCGTGGTCAGCCACTGGCGCCAGCGAAAGCCGAGCATCTGGCGCAGGTAACGGCCGTACACCGCGAGGATGATGAAGCCGAACGCAAGCCCCGAGAACACCATCAGCAGGTGCGGGAAGTCATGCACGTTCTTGGTTTGCAGCGCGTTGTAGAAGTCGGCGCTCCAGCGATTCAGGCGCACGTTGATCCACACCACGAGCAGATTCATCACGATGATCGCGATGAGCAGGCCCCATGCCGTTTTTCGTTCTTCGGAAACCCAGTAGGGTTTGATCAGGCTCCAGGCGGAGACTTTTTCGTCGGGCGGCAGCGCGGGGCTGGCAGTGGTATTCGGTGTCATGAGCATCCTGAAGTAGTGCTGGCCCATTCGGGCTGGCCCATTCGGGGCTGGCCCATTGGGGCTGGCCCATGTGGGGCTGACCCATCGGGGCAGGTCCGTCTGCGGGCTGCCCTGCGGCGGGTTTGCGGTACAGGCCCGGGCGTCGTGCTCGACGAACGCACGCGCGGGTGAGCGTCCGATTCTGGCGCGAAGCCCTTAAGCGAAAATTAAGTTGCGCCGCGAGGCCTCGCCTCGATACCGCGCGAACGCGGCGTGGCCGTCTGGTGCGCCGGCCGCGCCGCGTTCGTGCGGCATCTGTGCTGGCATTGTGCCAGAGCACCGCCCCAGGCCGTATTGATTAAGCGAAAGATGGTGCCGGATCAAACCGCGTGCGGCGCGGCGGGGCGCTGGTTTGCGGGGGGCGCGTCTTTTATGGTCTAATGGACTTCGACGAAACAGGGGTGCTTCGCGCCACAGGCGGCATGGTTTTCATGCTGCGGCGGCGAGGCTGAGAGAGACCCTTTGCACCCGATCCGGGTAATACCGGCGCGGGAAGTTTCCGGAAGCAGCCAGTCTTCCATTCCCCGCCGGGCGGCGTTAGTCATTGGAACGCGCATTGCCCGGCCGGCCTCACCCGCCGGTTTCGTCCTGGGTACGTGCGTTTTGTTGGCCGTACGGAAAGGACTCGATGACCGCCTATTCTTCAGATATGTGTTTTGCTCTTCGTCACGCCGCTGGTGCGCCGTGCCGCTTTGCCTTTGCTTGCCATCCTGAATGGGAGTGCGCACGATGACGCGTTCTGCGCAACCCGATTTCGCCGTTCTCGGCGGTGGCCTGTGCGGGCGGCTGGTCGCGTGGCGTCTCGCCGGTGAGGGGCATCGCGTGGCGCTGTATGAGCGAGGCGATGCCGCCGGTTCGCAAGCCGCGGCGTGGGTCGCCGCGGCCATGCTTGCGCCGCTCGCGGAAGCCGCCAGTGCCGAGCTGCTCATCACGCGCCTTGGCGCGAGTTCGCTCGATACATGGCCGCAAATGCTTGCCGAGTTGCCAGAGCCGGTGTTCTTTCAGCGCAATGGCACGCTGGTCGTCTGGCATCACGCCGACCGCACCGAAGCACCGCTGTTCGAGCGCCGCGTGCGCTCCAATGCGCCGGCTGAATTGCTGGACGGCGGTTTCGTCACGCTGTCGGGCGCGCAACTCGGCGCCGCCGAGCCCGCGTTGGCGGGCCGTTTCAATCAGGGCTGGCTGTTGCCGCATGAAGGCCAGCTGGATAACCGTCAGGTGCTGAGCGCGCTGGCTGCGGGCCTCGCGCAACGTGGCGTCGAAACGCACTGGAATACGGCGGTCGACGATCACGCTCTGCCGCCCGCCCGCGTCACGATCGACTGCCGCGGCCTCGGCGCGAAGCCCGTGCTGCCCACGCTGCGCGGCATTCGCGGCGAAGTCGCGCGCGTGCATGCGCCCGGTATCAAGCTGACGCGGCCGGTGCGGCTGCTGCATCCGCGCTATCCGCTCTATATCGCGCCGAAGCAGGACGATCTCTACGTGATCGGCGCCACCGAAGTGGAAGGCGAGGACATGTCGCCCGTCAGCGTGCGCTCGGCGCTCGAACTGCTGAGCGCGGCGTTTTCCGTGCATCCCGGCTTCGGCGAGGCACGCATCCTCGAACTGAATTCGCAGTGCCGCCCAACTTTGCCAGACCACCGTCCGGCCTTGCTGTGGGATGGCGCGCAGACGCTGCGCGTGAACGGCCTGTACCGGCACGGCTACATGATCGTGCCCGAAGTCGCCGACGAAGCCGTGCGCTTCGCCGCGGCGCTGCTCGACGGCCGCATCGGCGACGCCGATGCTTTCGCCGACTGGCAGCGCGATGCGCGCTGGAGCGAGCTCTTTCAACTGGACGCCGCGCGGGAGCCGGCATGAGCGTTGCGCAAGTGGTCCACACCCAAACGAGCGCCGCATACCATGCCGCTTTCGCCATCGATTGAACCGTATTCGAACACCATGGACATTCATATCAATCAGAAGCCGTTATCGCTACCCGAAGGCGCGACTGTCGCCGACGCGCTCGCCGCGTACGGCGCACGTCCGCCGTTCGCGGTCGCGCTGAACGGCGATTTCGTGGCGCGCACCCAGCATGCGGCGCGCGCGCTGCAGTCGGGCGACAAGCTCGATGTCGTGCAACCCGTGGCCGGCGGCTGAGCGCCTCGCCGGGATGCCCGATTGCAGGAAACCAAGGATTATGCAAATGACCTCCCCCCAGACTGCCGACGCGCTCACGCTCTACGGCCAGACCTTCGCGAGCCGTGTGCTGCTCGGCACCTCGCGCTATCCGTCGCTGCAATCGCTGTCCGATTCCATCGACGCGGCGCGCCCCGGCATGGTGACCGTCGCGCTGCGCCGGCAAATGAACGAAGGCGGCGCGGAAGCGGGCTTCTTCGACCTCCTCAAGCGCCACGGCGTACCGCTACTGCCGAACACGGCCGGTTGCCTGACCGTCGGCGAGGCGGTGACGACCGCGCATATGGCGCGCGAAATCTTCGAAACCGAGTGGATCAAGCTCGAACTGATCGGCGACGACTACACGTTGCAGCCCGACCCGGTCGGCCTGATCGAAGCGGCCGCGCAACTGGTCAAGGACGGCTTCAAGGTGCTGCCGTACTGCACGGAAGATCTCGTGATCGGCCGCCGTCTGCTGGACGCCGGTTGTGAAGCGCTGATGCCGTGGGGCGCGCCGATCGGCACCGGCAAGGGCGTGATCAATCCGTACGGCCTGCGCGTGTTGCGCGAGCGGCTGCCGGACGTGCCGCTGATCGTCGACGCCGGACTCGGCGTGCCGTCGCATGCGGCGCAGGTCATGGAATGGGGCTTCGACGGCGTGCTGCTGAACACCGCCGTCTCACAGGCCACGCACCCCGACGCAATGGCGCGCGCCTTCGCGCTCGGCGTCGAAGCGGGCCGCCAGGCTTTTCTGGCGGGGCCGATGGCCGCGCGCGAAAGCGCGCACGCGAGCACGCCGGTGGTCGGCATGCCGTTCTGGCATCAAGACGGGAGCGCCGCATGACGCAGACTTTGACATTGAAGGATCGCGACCTCTTCTGGCCGCCCGCCGACGAACTCACCGAAGCCGCCGAGCGCATCCGCGCCCGGCTGGGCGACTGGCCGCCGACACATGCGCAGTGGCGCATCTGTCTGACCGCGCCGGAGGAACTGAACGGCGGCGACCTGATTTTGATTGCCGACGCGCAGCAGCACGGCGAACAGATGGCGCGCTGGCTGGTGCACGGCGCTGGCGTGATCGAAGCCGCCGAGGAAAAGGCCACGCTGCATCTGGGCGGTGAAAAATACCGCCTGGAAGGCCATCTGGCGGAAGACTGGATTCCCGCGCTGGCGGCTTTCCTCGACTGCGGTTTCGATCCGCATGACGCGCTGGTCCTGGCGCTGGCCTGGCGCGACGGCGACGAAACTCGTGCCGACGACGCTTTTCCCGCCGATATCAACCACTTCCCGCGTCTTGCCGGCTTGCCCGAGGCGCCGCCGCAGGCTTTTGCACGCTGTCCCGAGCGGCTCGGCCTGTATCCGGTGCTGCCGACCGCTGAATGGGTCGAACGGGTGGTGGGCTTTGGCGTGAAGACAGTGCAACTGCGCCGCAAATCCGCCGAACCCGCCGACGAACTGAAGCGCGAAATTGCTCGCTGCGTGGCCGTTGGCCGCCAGTACGACGCTCAGGTCTTCATCAACGACCACTGGCAGGCCGCGCTCGAAGCCGGCGCGTACGGCGTCCACCTCGGTCAGGAAGACGTGCATACGGCTGACCTCGCCGCGCTCGCGGCGGGAGGCGTGCGTCTCGGCCTGTCGACCCACGGTTTCTACGAAATTCTGAAAGCGCTGCATTTCCGGCCGAGCTACATAGCACTGGGCGCGGTGTTTCCGACCACCACCAAGGTCATGCCGACCGAGCCGCAGGGCCTGCGGCGTTTGGCCCGCTACGTGCGACTGCTCGACGGCGTCGTGCCGCTGGTGGCGATCGGCGGCATCGACCTGCAGGTGCTGCCCGACGTGCTGGCGACAGGCGTCGGCTGCGCGGCCGTGGTGCGCGCGGTAACGGAAGCGGCCGATCCGGCGGCGGCCGTTTCTGCACTGCAACAAGCGTTTACGCAATAATCGTGAGAATTGGTTAAGGGTCGGGGCAGCGTCACGGCAACTTTTGCACGGTGGCCCTATAATTCGCCTTCCGTGTAAAAGGACTGTCAGTTTCGTGTCTTCCTCCCCCGAGACCTTACTCGAGTTGCGCGACGTCGACTTCGGTTACGGCGACCGGCTCGTCCTGTCGAACCTGAATCTGCGCTTCAAGCGCGGCCAGGTGGTCGCGGTCATGGGCGGTTCGGGCTGCGGCAAGACCACGGTGCTGCGCCTGATCGGCGGCCTCGTGCGCGCGCAGCGCGGCGAGATCCTGTTCCACGGCCAGGACGTCGGCCGGCAAACGCGCGACGGCCTCTACGCGCTGCGGCGCAAGATGGGCATGCTGTTCCAGTTCGGCGCCCTCTTCACCGACATGTCCGTGTTCGACAACGTCGCCTTCGCGCTGCGTGAGCACACCGACCTTCCCGAAGAACTGATCCGCGATCTGGTGCTGATGAAGCTCAACGCGGTCGGCTTGCGGGGTGCGCGCGACCTGCTGCCGTCGGAGATCTCGGGCGGCATGGCGCGGCGTGTGGCACTGGCGCGCGCCATCGCGCTCGATCCCGAACTGATGATGTACGACGAGCCGTTCGCCGGTCTCGATCCGATCTCGCTCGGCATCACCGCGAACCTGATCCGCGCGCTGAATCAGGCGCTCGGCGCCACGTCGATCCTCGTCACGCACGACGTGCCGGAATCGTTCGCGATCGCCGATTACGTCTACTTTCTCGCCAATGGCGGGGTTCACGCCGAAGGCACGCCCGCTGAGCTGCGGGAGTCGACCGATCCCACCGTGCGCCAGTTCATCGACGGCGCGCCGGACGGTCCCTTCAAGTTTCACTATCCCAGCAAGACGCCGCTCGCGGCGGACTTCGGTATCGGCGGAGGTCAGCCATGATCAGTATGATCGGCCGCTCGGTGCTCGACGGGCTGGGCACGGCCGGCTATGCCACGCGTTTCTTTTTCCGGCTGCTGCTCGAATTCTTCCCGTTGTTGCGCCGTCCACGTCTTGTCACGAAGCAGATCCACTTCGTGGGTAATTATTCGCTGGTGATCATTGCCGTGTCGGGCCTGTTCGTCGGCTTCGTGCTCGGTCTTCAGGGCTATTACACGTTGAACCGGTACGGCTCCGAAGAGGCGCTCGGGTTACTGGTCGCGCTGTCGCTCGTGCGTGAACTTGGCCCGGTGGTCACGGCGCTGCTGTTCGCGGGGCGCGCCGGCACGTCGCTCACGGCTGAAATCGGCTTGATGAAAGCAGGCGAGCAGCTGACCGCGATGGAAATGATGGCCGTGGATCCGGTCAAGGTCGTGATCGCGCCGCGCCTGTGGGCGGGCATCATTTCAATGCCGATCCTCGCCGCGATCTTCAGCGCGGTCGGCGTGCTCGGTGGCTATGTGGTGGGCGTTCTGCTGATCGGCGTCGATGCCGGCGCGTTCTGGTCGCAGATGCAAGGTGGCGTCGATGTCTGGCGCGACGTCGGCGCCGGCGTTGTCAAAAGCGTGGTGTTCGGCCTCGCGGTGACGTTCGTTGCGCTGTTTCAAGGCTATGAAGCCAAGCCGACGCCGGAAGGCGTGTCGCGCGCCACGACCAAGACCGTCGTGTACGCGTCGCTTGCGGTGCTCGGCCTCGATTTTCTGCTGACCGCATTGATGTTCAGCTAAGGCTGCGCCGCACTTTTTTTAGCTGGCGGCGCGTGATTCGACGCGCGCGGCGGAAGTGCCAACGGCGTGGCGGATTCACTTTGGGATAACGATGAAAAAGACTGCTCTCGACTTCTGGGTCGGCCTGTTCGTGGTGTTGGGTTTCGTGGCGTTGCTGTTTCTGGCGCTGAAGGCCGGCAATATGAGCTCGTTGTCGTTCCAGGCAACCTATCCGGTGAAGCTCAAGTTCGACAACATCGGCGGATTGAAGGCGCGCGCGCCCGTGAAGAGCGCGGGCGTGACGGTTGGCCGGGTTGGTTCGATCGGCTTCGACAGCAACGCGTACCAGGCCGTCGTCACGATCGATCTGGACAAGCAGTACCAGTTTCCGAAAGACACGTCGGCGAAGATCCTGACCTCGGGTCTGCTCGGTGAACAATACATCGGGCTCGAACCCGGCGGCGACAGCGAGATGCTCAAGGCGGGCGACACCATCTCCATGACGCAATCGGCGATCGTGCTGGAAAACCTCATCGGACAGTTCCTGTACAGCAAGGCTGCGGATTCAGGTGCATCCAAGCCTGGCGCCGCCGCGAGCACACCCGCGCCCGTGGCGCCGAGCCTGCCCGCGTCCGGCGCGGGCGCTCAATAAGGAGAACAAGAATGCAGACCACACGCATCAGGGCCGCGCGCGCTTTCCCGGTCGCAAGGCTGGCGGTAGTCGCAACGCTGCTCGCCGGCTGTACGACCGTGCAGACGCCGACCAAGGGCGACCCGCTCGAAGGCCTGAACCGCACCATGTTCACCGTCAACGACAAGATCGACCAGTACGCGCTCAAGCCGGTCGCGAAGGGCTACGTGTGGGCGACCCCGCAGCCGGTGCGCGACAGCGTGACGAACTTCTTCTCGAACATCGGCGACGTCTACATTGCGGCGAACAACCTGCTGCAATTGAAGATCACCGACGGTGTCGAAGACATCATGCGGATCGTGATCAACACGGTCTTCGGTGTGGGCGGTCTGTTCGACGTGGCGACGCTTGCCAAGCTGCCCAAGCACGACAACGACCTCGGCTTGACGCTCGGTCACTACGGCGTGCCGGCGGGCCCGTACCTCGTGCTGCCGCTGTTCGGGCCGAGCACCGTGCGTGACGCGGTCGGATCGATCGGCAATTACTATGTGAACCCGCTCAGCTACATTCATCCGGATGGTCTGAGCTGGGCGCTGTACGGCCTGAACGTGGTCAATACGCGCGCCAATCTGCTGAGCGCGAGCGATGTGCTGGAAGGCGCCGCGCTCGACAAATATTCGTTCGTGCGCAACGCGTATTTGCAGCGCCGTCAGTACCTGCTGTCCGACAGCAAACAGGCGCAAGGACTGCCGAATTACGGCGACGAAGCGCCGCTGCCGAACTACGGCGACGTCGACGGCAGCGCGGCTGCTGCGCCGGCTGGCGCCGCGACCGGTACGGCCGGCGCGGCAGGCACGCCGGGTGCTGCTGCCGCGAAGGCGGCGCCGGCTTCCGGTGCGACCGCGGCAACGCCGCCGCAAGCGGCATCGGGCACAGCGGCAGCGCCGGAAGCCGCGTCGGGCAGCGTCGAATCGCCGCCGCTCGACCTCAACGGCGGCCCTGAAACGACGCAGATCCCGGCTGGCCAGCTGGTTCCGCCCTCGCGTTTCAACTTTCCGTCATTCAAATTGCGTTGATCGTGCAGCCGTAACAGATCGATACGACTCTCGCAGTTTGCGCATGGATTGCGGCTGAACTCGCGTGTTAATGTCGGCTCAAACGATTGCACTATTTTTAAGGCAGGGCTCCATATGAAAAAATTGTTCTTGATTCCGTTGTTTGCCGCGCTGTTCTCATTTGCCAGCGCCGGCGTCTCGGCACAAACCGTCGACTCCAATTCCCCCGACGGCATGATCAAAACGGTCACCCAGCAGGTGATCGATGCAGTGCGTGCCGACAAGTCGATCCAGCAAGGTGACATCTCGCACATCACCGCGCTGGTCAACGAAAAGATCCTGCCGTACACGGATTTCCGCCGCACCACGCAGCTGGCCATGGGCCGCAACTGGCGCACCGCATCGCCGGAGCAGCAAAACGCAGTGGTCGAGCAGTTCAAGATGCTGCTGATCCGTACATACTCAGGCGCGCTGGCCCAAGTGCGCGATCAGCAGATCCAGTACAAGCCGTTCCGCATGAACCCGGACGACACCGACACGGTGGTGCGCTCGGTCGTGATGAACAACGGCTCGCCGATCGAACTCGACTACCGTCTGTACAAGACGCCACAAGGCTGGCGCGTGTATGACATCAACGTGCTCGGCGCATGGCTGATCCAGGCGTATCAGCAGCAGTTCAACGAGCAGATTCAGCAGAAGGGCGTTGACGGGCTGATCCAGTTCCTCACGCAGCGCAACCAGCAACTCGCCGCGGGCAAGCAGTCGTGAGCGAAGTGCTGAGCCCCGTCGCCAACCGCTTCGAGAGCGGCGCGACGCTGACCCACGCGAGCGCGAACGCCGCGCTCGCGGCGGGTTTGCAACGTATCGCGGCGGGCGCGAACGGCGTGGACTGCGCACCGCTCGCGCAATTCGATTCGTCCGCGCTGGCCGTCCTCCTCGCGTGGCAGCGTGCCGCCCAGGCGCGCGGCGGCGCGTTCGAGATCGTCAATCTGCCGGCTGGTCTCGCCAGCCTCGCGCAAGCCTACGGCGTCGATACTCTCTTATCGGCGCGACATTGACGCTCTGAGCGCGTCACTTCCAAACCTCCCGCCTGAGATAGGGCCACCGATTTTTGCCCTATAATCAAACGTTTTTTGGGGCTCATAACCGGCCCCAATTCCGTTTCTTCCAGCATTTGTGCGCCCCCTCCGGGCTCCTTTAGGCGCCGCGACGCACGCGGCCCACAGTCAATGTCAGCCATAGAAATTCGTAACGTCAAGAAGCGCTACAAGGACTTGCAGGCGCTCAAGGGCGTCAGCCTCACAGTTGAAGAAGGCGAGTTCTTCGGGCTGCTCGGTCCGAACGGCGCGGGCAAGACAACGCTCATCAGCATCCTCGCCGGGCTCGCGCGCGCCGATGAAGGCAGCATTGCCGTGCGTGGCCACGACGTGGTCAGCGATTTCCGCGCTGCGCGCCGCGCACTCGGCGTGGTGCCGCAGGAGCTCGTGTTCGATCCGTTCTTCACGGTGCGCGAAACCTTGCGCATCCAGTCCGGCTACTACGGTCTGCGCAACAACGACGCGTGGATCGACGAGATCATGGCCAATCTCGACCTCACCGACAAAGCCGACGCCAACATGCGCGCACTGTCGGGCGGTATGAAGCGCCGCGTGCTGGTCGCGCAGGCGCTCGTGCACCGGCCGCCGGTGATCGTGCTCGACGAGCCGACCGCGGGCGTCGACGTCGAATTGCGGCAAACGCTGTGGAAATTCATTTCGCGCCTGAACCGCGAAGGCCACACTATCGTGCTGACCACGCACTATCTGGAAGAAGCCGAATCGCTGTGCGACCGCATCGCCATGCTGCGTCGCGGCGAGGTCGTGGCGCTCGAGCGCACCAGCACGCTGCTGCAACGTTTTGCCGGTATGCAACTATTCCTGCGGTTCGCGCAAGGCGTATTGCCGGCCGATCTGCGTCCGCTCGAAGTGGAGAGCGGCACGGGCAACGGCAACGGCCGCCAGCATCTGCTGCGTCTTGCAAGCTACGACGACGTCGAAAAAATTCTCGCGCAGTGCCGCACGGCGGGCTGCACATTCGAAGAAATCGAGGTCCGCAAAGCCGACCTCGAAGATGTGTTCGTTCAGGTAATGAACGGTCCGGAAGTGATCGAGGGGCTTGCATGAGCGGTTTCCGTACGCTGTTTTACAAAGAGCTCCTGCGGTTCTGGAAGGTGGCGTTCCAGACGGTGCTGGCGCCGGTCATTACCGCGCTGCTCTATCTGACGATTTTCGGCCACGCCTTACGCGGTCACGTGCAGGTCTATCCGGGCGTCGAATACACGAGTTTCCTGATTCCGGGTCTCGTGATGATGAGCGTGCTGCAGAATGCATTCGCCAATAGCTCGTCCTCGCTGATCCAGTCGAAGATCACCGGCAACCTGGTGTTCGTGTTGCTGCCGCCTCTGTCGCACTACGAGATGTTCGGCGCCTATGTGCTCGCGGCCGTGGTGCGCGGTCTCGCCGTGGGTTTCGGCGTGTTCATCGTGACGATCTGGTTCGTGCCCGTCAGCTTCACCGCGCCGCTATTCATCATTCTGTTTGCCATTTTCGGCGCGGCGATTCTCGGCACGCTGGGTTTGATCGCGGGTATCTGGGCCGACAAATTCGACCAGCTCGCCGCGTTTCAAAACTTTCTGATCATGCCGCTCACGTTCCTCTCGGGCGTGTTCTACTCCACTCACACGCTGCCACCGGTGTGGCGTGAAGTGTCGCGGCTCAATCCCTTTTTCTACATGATCGACGGCTTTCGCTACGGGTTCTTCGGGATGTCGGATATCAATCCGCTCGTGAGCCTCGCGATCGTCGCCGGTTTCTTTGTGGTGCTGGCCGTGGTGGCGATGCGCATGCTCGCTTCCGGCTACAAACTGCGCCACTGATCAGGAGCTTCTCTCATGTTGCCGACTCCCGAACAGGTCAAGCAATACATCGCGGCTGGGCTCGCCTGCCAGCATCTCGAAGTCGAAGGCGACGGCCAGCATTTCTTTGCGACCATCGTTTCGCCGAGCTTCGAAGGCAAGCGTCTGATTCAACGCCATCAACTCGTGTACGCGGCGCTCGGCGACCGCATGCGCGAAGAAATCCACGCGCTCAGCATGAAGACGCTGACGCCCGCCGAATGGCAGAACGCGTAATCTGGAAATTTAGTGCGAATTACTCAAGAAGGGCGCGACGCCGGTAGCGGCGCGCCGAACACAGTCAAAGCAGCCCCGGCCGAAGTCCGGGTCAATCAGGAACTGACAGGCATGGATAAACTCGTCATTGAAGGTGGCTACCCGCTGTCGGGTGAAGTCGTCGTCTCGGGTGCGAAGAATGCGGCGTTGCCGATTCTGTGCGCGGGTCTGCTGAGCGCGGAACCGGTGCATCTGGAGAACGTGCCCGACCTGCAGGACGTGCGCACGATGCTCAAGCTGCTCGGCCAGATGGGCGTGCAGATCGAGAGCGGCGAAGGCCGCGTGTCGCTGAACGCGTCGAAGGTGGATAACCTCGTCGCGCCGTATGAGATGGTGAAGACCATGCGCGCGTCGATCCTCGTGCTCGGCCCGCTGGTCGCGCGCTTTGGTCACGCGCGCGTTTCGCTGCCGGGCGGCTGCGCAATCGGCGCGCGTCCGGTGGATCAGCACATCAAGGGCCTGCAGGCCATGGGTGCCGAGATCACGATCGAGCACGGCTTTATCGAAGCCCGCGCGAAGCGTCTGAAGGGCACGCGCATCGTCACCGACATGATTACCGTGACGGGCACCGAAAATCTGCTGATGGCAGCCGTGTTGGCTGAAGGCGAAACCGTCATCGAGAACGCGGCGCGTGAGCCGGAAGTCGGCGACCTCGCGCATCTGCTGGTCGCGATGGGCGCAAAGATCGAAGGCATCGGCACCGATCGCCTCGTGATTCAGGGCGTCGACAAGCTGCATGGCGCGAAGCACACGGTGATTCCCGATCGTATCGAAGCCGGCACGTTCCTGTGCGCGGTGGCGGCAGCCGGTGGCGACGTCACGCTGCGTAAAGTGCGTCCGCTGATTCTCGAAGCGGTGACCGAAAAGCTGCGCGAAGCCGGCGTCACGGTCGAGGAAGGCGATGACTGGATGCGCGTGCGCATGGACAAGCGTCCCAACGCGGTTACGTTCCGCACCTCCGAATACCCGGCGTTCCCGACCGACATGCAGGCGCAGTTCATGGCGCTGAATACGATCGCGAACGGCACCTCGCAAGTCGTCGAGACGATCTTCGAGAATCGCTTCATGCACGTGCAGGAATTGAACCGGCTCGGCGCGAACATCACGATCGACGGCAACACCGCGCTCGTGAGCGGCGTCGAGCAGCTCTCCGGCGCGAAGGTCATGGCGACCGATCTGCGCGCGTCCGCGAGTCTCGTGATCGCCGCCTTGCGTGCCGACGGTGAAACGCTGATCGACCGGATCTATCACCTCGACCGCGGTTACGACCGGATGGAAACCAAGCTCACCGCTATCGGCGCGAAGGTGCGCCGTATCTCGGGGAGCCAGGCATGAGCGCGATGCCGCAAACTTCGTCGTCGCCGGCGGTGAGCGCGCCGCTCACGCTAGCGTTGTCGAAAGGGCGTATCTTCGAGGAGACGTTGCCGCTGCTCGCCGCAGCCGGCATCGAAGTGGCCGAAGATCCGGAAACCTCGCGCAAGCTGATCCTGCCGACCACGGACGCCAATGTGCGCGTGATCATCGTGCGCGCCACCGACGTGCCGACCTATGTCGAATACGGCGCGGCCGACTTCGGCGTGGCGGGCAAAGACGTGCTGCTCGAACATGGCGGCAGCGGCCTGTATCAGCCGGTCGACCTGGATATCGCGCGCTGCCGCATGTCGGTCGCGGTCGCGGCCGGTTTCGATTATGCGAACGCGGTGCGCCAGGGCGCGCGCTTGCGCGTGGCGACCAAGTACGTTGAAACCGCGCGCGAGCATTTCGCCGCCAAGGGCGTGCACGTCGATCTGATCAAGCTGTATGGCTCGATGGAACTGGCGCCGCTGGTCGGCCTGGCCGACGCGATCGTCGACCTGGTGAGCTCGGGCAACACCTTGCGCGCCAACAATCTTGTCGAGGTGGAGGAGATCATGCAGATTTCGTCGCGCCTCGTTGTGAACCAGGCGGCGCTCAAGCTCAAGCGCGCCGCGTTGCGGCCGATCCTCGACGCGTTCGAACGCGCGTCGAAAGCCGGCTCGACGACGGCCTGATACTGATCGTGTTGGTGTGACCACGTTCTAGAGCGCGCCTTACCGAAACGGATACCCGTATGTCTATCAAGATTCGCAAACTCGATTCCACTGCTCCCGACTTCCAGAAGTCGCTGCACGCGGTGCTCGCGTTCGAGGCGAGCGAAGACGAAGCAATCGAGCGCTCGGTCGCGCAGATTCTGAACGACGTGAAGGCGCGCGGCGACGCCGCGGTGCTCGAATACACGAGCCGCTTCGACCGTGTCGAAGCCAGGAGCGTGAGCGCGCTCGAACTGCCGATGGCGGAGCTGGAAGCGGCGCTGGAAGGTCTGGAGCCCAAGCGCCGCGCGGCGCTCGAAGCGGCGGCGGCGCGGGTGCGCGGCTATCACGAGAAGCAGAAGATCGAATGCGGCAGCCATAGCTGGCAATACACGGAAGCCGACGGCACCGTGCTCGGCCAGAAGGTCACGCCGCTCGATCGCGCGGGCATCTACGTGCCGGGCGGCAAGGCGGCGTATCCGTCGTCGGTGCTGATGAACGCGATTCCGGCGCGGGTGGCCGGCGTGCGCGAAATCGTCATGGTCGTGCCGACGCCGGACGGCGTGAAGAATCCGCTGGTGCTCGCTGCCGCGCTGCTGGGCGGCGTGGATCGCGTGTTCACGATCGGTGGTGCGCAGGCGGTCGGCGCGCTCGCGTACGGTACGGAAACGGTGCCCGCGGTCGACAAGATCTGCGGTCCCGGCAACGCTTATGTCGCGTCGGCCAAGCGCCGGGTATTCGGCACAGTCGGTATCGACATGATCGCCGGGCCGTCGGAAATCCTCGTGTTGTGCGACGGCACCACCGACCCGCGCTGGGTGGCGATGGACCTGTTCTCGCAGGCCGAGCACGACGAACTCGCGCAGTCCATCCTGCTGTGCCCGGACGACGCGTTTATCGGCCGCGTGAAAGACGCGATCGACGAACTTCTGCCCACCATGCCGCGCCGCGACGTGATCCAGGCATCGCTGGAAGGCCGCGGCGCGCTGATCAAGGTGCGCGACATGGAGCAAGCCTGCGCGATCGCCAACGACATCGCGCCGGAACACCTCGAAATTTCCGCGCTGGAGCCGCAGCAGTGGGGCCAACTGATCCGCCATGCCGGCGCGATCTTCCTCGGCCGCTACACCAGCGAAAGCCTCGGCGACTACTGCGCGGGGCCCAATCACGTTTTGCCTACGTCTCGTACCGCACGGTTCTCGTCTCCTTTGGGCGTCTATGATTTCTTCAAGCGTTCGAGCGTGATCGAGGTCAGCGCGGAAGGCGCGCAGACGCTCGGCGAGATCGCCGCCGAACTCGCTTACGGCGAAGGCCTGCAGGCGCATGCCCGCAGCGCCGAATACCGGATGCGGCAAAACGGCTGAGGGCGTCGAATCCGGCGTTCGAACCGCGGGCATCGAGCCGATGCCCGCGAACGCCAGCGACGGATTGCGCGCGGTTCCACGTTCAATAACGACAACAGAGACCAACCTGGGGCGGCCAGCATGCCGCCGACGCCGGGCCGGCGTTTCCTCGCGGCCCGCTCCACCGACCTATGACGACACCTCAAGACATCATCCGCCGCGACGTGCTCGCGATGACGAGCTATCCGGTTCCGGACGCGACGGGCTATATCAAGCTCGACGCGATGGAAAACCCGTTCCCGCTGCCGCCGGTGCTGGCCGCGCATCTGGGCGAGCATCTGGCCGGGGTCGCGCTGAACCGCTATCCGGCGCCGCGTCCGGATGCGCTGATCGAGAAGATCAAGCGTGTGATGAAAGTGCCCGCCGGCTGCGACGTGCTGCTCGGCAACGGCTCGGACGAAATCATCAGCATGGTGTCGGTCGCGTGCGCGCAGCCGGGCGCCAAGGTGCTCGCGCCGGTGCCGGGCTTCGTGATGTATCAGATGTCGGCGAAACTGGCGAATCTCGAGTTCGTCGGTGTGCCGCTGAAGGCGGATTTCACGCTCGACACCGAAGCGATGCTGGCCGCGATCGCCGAGCACCAGCCGGCGATCGTTTATCTCGCGTATCCGAACAACCCGACCGGCACGTTGTTCGACGACGCCGACATGGAGCGCATCATCGCCGCGGCCAATAAGAGCCTCGTGGTGATCGACGAGGCCTACCAGCCGTTCGCGCAGCAAAGCTGGCTGCCGCGCGCCGACGCGTTCGACAACGTCGTGGTTATGCGCACGGTGTCCAAGCTCGGTCTGGCCGGCATCCGTCTCGGGTATCTGGTCGGCAAGCCGGCCTGGCTGACCGAATTCGACAAAGTGCGGCCTCCGTACAACACCAACGTGCTCACGCAAGCCGCCGCCGATTTCTTGCTCGATCACATCGACGTGCTCGATTCGCAAGCCGCGCAATTGCGTGACGAACGGACGAAACTCGCGCACGCGGTGGCCGAGTTGCCGGGCGCCGAAGTGTTCCCGAGCGCCGGCAACTTCCTGCTGGTGCGCGTGCCGGATGCGTCAGTCCTGTTCGAAACGCTACTGGCGGCGCGGGTTTTGATCAAAAACGTGAGTAAAATGCATCCATTGCTGGCCAATTGCGTGCGTTTGACCGTCGGTTCGCCGGAAGAAAACGCGCAGTTGCTCGCCGGACTGAAGCTCGTATTGCATTGAAAGCGTGCCGAATGGCCGCGCAAACGCTTGTCCCGATTGCGGAAAGCACGCGCGGCCCGACGTTTTCCCATCCCACCTACCTATCGCTTTCTAGCTAGATTCGAGGAATTACCATGCGCCTTGCGGAAGTCGTTCGCAACACCAGCGAAACGCAGATCCGTGTGAAGATCAATCTGGACGGCACCGGTCAGCAGAAGCTGGCCACCGGTGTGCCGTTTCTGGACCACATGCTCGACCAGATCGCGCGGCATGGATTGTTCGACCTCGAGATCGAAGCGCATGGCGATTTGCATATCGACGACCATCACACGGTCGAAGACACCGGCATCACGCTCGGCCAGGCCGTTGCGAAAGCGATCGGCGACAAGAAGGGCATCCGCCGTTACGGCCATTCTTACGTGCCGCTCGACGAAGCGCTGTCGCGTGTCGTGATCGACTTTTCCGGCCGTCCGGGGCTCGAATTCCATGTGCCGTTCACGCGCGCGCGTATCGGAACGTTCGACGTCGATCTATCCATCGAATTTTTCCGCGGCTTCGTGAATCACGCCGGCGTGACGCTGCATATCGACAACCTGCGCGGCCTGAACGCTCATCACCAGATGGAAACGGTGTTCAAGGCGTTCGGGCGTGCGTTGCGGATGGCTACCGAACTGGACGAACGCGCGGCGGGGCAGATTCCGTCGACCAAGGGCAGCCTTTAAGCGCTCATTAGCTGGCTCATTTACCTGGACCGGGAGCGGCGCCGATTGCGCTCGCGCCCGGTGTGCGATGGACATTCTGAAGTCGTTTATTTCGCTGCTGGCGCTGATCAACCCGGTCGGCGCCATTCCGTTTTTCATGAGCCTCACGGCGCATCAGAGCGACGCCGAGCGGCGCAGGACCATCCGGATCGCGGCGATTTCGGTGTTCTGCGTGATTGCGGTGACCACGCTGCTCGGGCAGCAGATCATCAGCTTCTTCGGCATTTCGGTCGGCTCGCTCGAAGTGGGCGGCGGGATCATCATGCTGCTGATGGCGATCAACATGCTGAACGCGCAGATCGGCAACAGCCGTTCCACGCCGGAAGAGCGCCACGAAGCTGAGCAGAAGGACAACATCGCGGTCGTGCCGCTGGCGATTCCGCTGTTGACCGGTCCGGGCGCGATCAGCACCACGATCATTTATGCGGCCGGTTCGGCGCACTGGTACGACCGCATCAGCCTCGTCGCGATCGGCGCGGTGTTGGCGGCGATCTGTTTTTTTTCGCTGCGCCTCGCCGAACCGATTGCCCGCTGGGTCGGTCGCACGGGTATCAACATCGGTACGCGGCTCATGGGTTTGATGTTATCGGCGCTGGCGGTGGAATTCATCGTCGATGGATTGAAGGCATTGCTGCCTAACTTGAAATGAAAACTTCGATAGCGATTGTGGATTACGGAATGGGCAACCTGCGTTCGGTTGCCCAGGCGCTGCGCAAAGCCGCGCCGGAAGCGGATGTGGCGATTGTCGACCGGCCGGAAGCGATTCGTGCCGCCGACCGCGTGGTGCTGCCAGGCCAGGGGGCGATGCCCGACTGCATGCGCAGTCTCGGCGACTCCGGCCTGCAGGACGCGGTGATCGAAGCGTCGCGCAGCAAGCCGCTAATGGGCGTGTGCATCGGCGAGCAGATGCTGTTCGACTGGAGCGCGGAGGGCGACACGCCCGGCCTCGGCCTGCTGCCCGGCAAGGTGCTGCGCTTTGACCTGGAAGGCCAACTGCAGGACGACGGCTCGCGCTTCAAGGTCCCGCAAATGGGCTGGAACCGCGTGCGTCAGACGCAGCCGCATCCGCTGTGGGACGGTGTCGCCGACAACGCGTTTTTCTACTTCGTGCACAGCTACTACGTGGTGCCGGACAATGCCGTCCATACCGCGGGCGAAACGGTCTACGGCGTGCCCTTTACCTCGGCGGTGGCGCGGGATAACATCTTCGCAACCCAATTCCACCCGGAAAAGAGCGCCGAAGCGGGGCTGCGCGTGTATCGCAACTTCGTGCACTGGAACCCGTGAGCGCCTTTCTTCATCCCGTTGCCGTGCGTCGCTCCGCCACAAGCGGAACGGGCGCCGCGCGCCACAATTGCGACACCACGATTTCGCTTGTCCACGACGCCACGCAAGGGCGTCGAAAGAGTTGTACTAAACTAGCGAAACGGCGTCCCGGCGGGCTGGACCTTCAGCCGCTCGCGCCGACCCTCAACCCATTCCCAGACAACACCCGATTGCTATGCTGCTGATTCCCGCCATCGACCTGAAAGATGGTCAGTGTGTACGCCTCAAACAGGGCGATATGGACCAGGCGACGATATTTTCCGAGGAACCGGCGGCGATGGCCCGACATTGGGTCGATCGCGGTGCCCGGCGTCTGCACCTCGTCGACCTGAATGGCGCGTTCGCCGGCAAGCCGAAGAACGAAGACGCGATTCGCGCGATCATCGAAGAGGTGGGCGGAGAGATTCCCGTTCAGCTGGGCGGCGGCATTCGCGACCTGAATACGATCGAGCGCTATCTGGACGACGGTTTGTCGTACGTGATCATCGGCACGGCGGCGGTGAAGAATCCTGGCTTTCTGCAGGACGCCTGCACGGCGTTCGGCGGCCATATCATCGTCGGGCTGGATGCGAAAGACGGCAAGGTCGCAACCGACGGCTGGAGCAAGCTGACCGGTCACGAAGTCGCCGATCTTGCGCGCAAGTTCGAGGACTACGGCTGCGAGTCGATCATCTACACCGACATCGGCCGTGACGGCATGCTGCAGGGCATCAACATCGAAGCAACGGTGCGTCTCGCGCGCGCGGTGAAGATTCCGGTGATCGCGAGCGGCGGTTTGTCGAACCTCGCGGACATCGAATCGCTGTGCGAAGTCGAAGACGAAGGCATCGAAGGCGTGATCTGCGGCCGGGCCATCTACTCGGGCGATCTCGACTTCGCGGCGGCGCAAACCCTCGCGGACCGGCTGCGCGAATCGGACGACGCTTAAGGCGGGGAGGCGGGGCCGGCAGGCTCGCCGCTCGCGCCTCGTGCGTTCGTCCGCTCGGCATCGCGGTGAGCAAATCACCGGCGTCCGAGCAGCGCGGCCTGACACCGGCATACCGTCTCGAGCCGGTTGCGTGGAACTCACCGGCGGCGTGGCTCGCCGCGCCGGCACTGTGCCGCTCGTCCAGGCGAGCGGCCTCATCAGCGGTATTGGCAGAATTGCAAGATCATGGCTCTAGCTAAACGCATCATCCCCTGTCTCGACGTCACGGCTGGCCGCGTGGTCAAGGGCGTCAACTTCGTCGAACTGCGCGACGCGGGCGACCCCGTCGAAATCGCCCGCCGTTACGACGATCAGGGCGCGGACGAACTCACCTTCCTCGACATCACCGCGACCTCGGATCAGCGCGATCTGATCCTGCCGATCATCGAAGCGGTCGCCTCGCAAGTGTTCATTCCGCTGACGGTCGGCGGCGGCGTGCGCGCCGTCGAAGACGTACGGCGCCTGCTGAACGCGGGCGCGGACAAGATCAGCATGAATTCGTCGGCGGTGGCGAATCCGCAGCTCGTGAAAGACGCAACGGACAAATACGGTTCGCAATGCATCGTCGTCGCGATCGACGCCAAGCGCGTCTCCGTGCAAGGCGAAACGCCGCGCTGGGAAGTCTTCACACATGGCGGGCGCAAGGCAACCGGTCTGGATGCGGTCGAATGGGCGCGCAAGATGGCCGAACTCGGCGCTGGCGAAATCCTGCTGACCAGCATGGATCGCGACGGCACCAAGAGCGGCTTCGACCTCGCGCTCACGCGCGCGGTGTCCGACGCGGTGCCGATCCCGGTGATCGCCTCGGGCGGCGTGGGCAATCTGCAGCATCTGGCCGACGGTATCAAGGAGGGCCACGCGGACGCGGTACTCGCCGCGAGCATTTTCCACTACGGCGAACACACCGTGGGCGAGGCCAAGCGCTTCATGGCCGATCAAGGCATTTCGGTGAGGTTGTGACGTGGTGAATCCCTCGGCAATCAATTGGCTCGACAAGGTCAGGTGGGACGCGAACGGCCTCGTGCCCGTGATCGCGCAGGAAGCGTCGACAAACGACGTGCTGATGTTCGCGTGGATGAACCGCGAAGCGTTGGCGAAAACCGTCGAAACGGGCCGTGCGGTGTATTTCTCGCGATCGCGTCAGCGGCTGTGGTTCAAGGGCGAAGAGTCCGGCCACGTGCAGCATGTGCTTGAACTGCGGCTCGATTGCGACGAAGACGTCGTGCTGCTGAAAGTGGAGCAGGTGTCGGGCATTGCCTGCCACACCGGCCGCCACTCGTGCTTTTTCCAGAAATTCGAAGGCTCGGTGGAGGATGGCGACTGGGTCGCCGTCGATCCGGTGCTGAAAGACCCCGAACACATCTACAAATGACGCAATCCACGCAAACCACGTCGGCTAACCCCGCTTCCACGACCGACACGCTGCTGCGCCTCGCGGCGATCATCGACAGCCGCAAAGGCGGCGATCCGGACGTCTCGTACGTGTCGCGCCTGTTCCACAAGGGCGACGACGCGGTGCTGAAGAAGATCGGCGAAGAAGCCACGGAAGTCGTGCTGGCCGCCAAAGATGCGCGCCACGGCGGCGCGCCGAAGGCGCTGGTGGGCGAAGTCGCGGACCTGTGGTTTCACTGTCTCGTGATGCTGTCGCACTTCGATCTGAGCCCGGCGGACGTGCTCGCCGAACTCGAGCGCCGTGAAGGCATGTCGGGCATCGAGGAAAAGGCGCTGCGCAAGAGCCGCGACCGCGAGCAGAACGGCGACTGAGCGGCGGCGATCCGCCGCCGTCTTGAAGTGGCGAGCATCGGCGCCCATATTGCACTGAACACATCTGACGCGCATCCTCGGGAGGACGCAAGCATGGAACAGTCGCACGAAAGCTATCCGCCGCCGGCTTACCGCAATGCCCTCGAACCGGAACGCGAGCGCAGCCTGCGCACGCTCACCCACGTGCTGTATGCGCTGTACGCGGTCCACTGGCTGACAGGCGGCCTGACGATCCTGATCGCGATCATCATCAACTACGTGAAACGGCCCGACGTGGTGGGCACGCCCTACGAAGCCCATTTCGAATGGCAGATCCGCTCTTTCTGGATGGCGCTGCTGGGTTATGCGATTGGCGGCGTGCTGCTGTTTGTCGTGATCGGCATTCCGGTACTGTGGGCCGTGAGCATCTGGATGTTGTACCGTATTATCAAAGGCTGGCTGTATCTGTACGATAACAAGCCGCTCGCGAATCCGCGTGGCTGGTTCTGAGTTTCGTCCGACTGTTGCCGGGCCTGACATGAACTGCGCCGCGCACGCTTCGCGCTCCAGCCATACTGCGTCAGGAATACGATGAGCCACGACCCGAACTGCCTTTTCTGCAAGATCGCCGCCGGCGAGATCCCGTCGACCAAAGTCCACGAAGACGAAGAGTTCGTCGCCTTTCGCGACATTCGTCCAGCCGCCGAAACGCATGTGCTGGTGATCCCGCGCAAGCACATCGCCACGCTGTCGAATTGCACCGAAAGCGATGCACCGCTGCTTGGTAGAATGCTTGTCTTGACCGCGCGTCTGGCCGATCAGTTGGGCGTGGCGTACACCGGTGGCGAAACGGGCTTTCGCACGGTAATCAATACCGGTCCTGGCGGCGGGCAAGAGGTGTATCACATTCACGCACATATTCTCGCGGGACCTCGCCCCTGGCAGCGCATGGGCTGACAGGGCAACGCTGACAGGGCATCGCGGCGGCGCGGCGAGTTTTGTTCGTGGACAATAGCGCGAGCGTTGTTTTTGCCGCATTGTAACGACGCCGACGCGATCGTCTGGCCACAATGACATTCCGTGTCGCGGGTTGAATCGGAAGAACTCGCGGTAACGTATAGATGAAGCGCACGCGCTTCGATTCACGCCGCAAGGCGCACGAGTTTCGCCGCATCATGGTGCGGTATCGGGGTTAAGGAGAGTAGTCATGGGTTCGTTGAGCATTTGGCATTGGCTGATCGTGTTGTTGATCGTGGCGCTCGTCTTCGGCACGAAGAAGCTGCGCAATATCGGCACCGATCTGGGTGGCGCGGTGAAGGGCTTCAAGGAAGGCATGAAGGAAGCCGAAACGCCGGCAGGCGAAGCGCAACAGCGCGAACTGCCGCGTAACGGCGCCGTGGATGTGGATGCGAAGGAAAAGGCGCCGCGTTCCGGCGATTACCGCTAAGCCGCGGCTTAACCGCGTTACTGACGGACATTCCACTTCATGCTGGACCTCGGTCTAACCAAGATGGCGCTGATCGGCGTCGTCGCGCTGGTCGTACTCGGGCCTGAGCGCCTGCCACGCGTCGCCCGTACGGCCGGCGCGTTGTTCGGCCGCGCGCAGCGATATATCAACGACGTGAAGGCCGAAGTCACGCGCGAAATCGAACTCGACGAACTGCGTCGTATGAAAAGCGAGTTCGAGGCCGCCGCGACCAACGTCGAAACCTCTGTTCAGGACAATCTGCGCAAGCATGAGGGCGAGCTGAACGACGCGTGGAACAGCGGCACGTCGGTATCGCCGAGCATTGCGGGCGGCGCGCTCGAAGACGTTGGCAACGCAGGCAATACGTCGTGGCCGAGCAGCACGCCGGCTGCGGCGCCCAAACGCAAGAACTGGCGCGTCAAGCAGACGGCCATGCCCACCTGGTACAAGCGCGCGACCACGCGCCGCACGCGCGTGCAGTCGGGTGCGGCGCGCGTGGCGCGGCATACGCCGGCCACCATGCGTCGTCCGACGCGCTTCTTCTGATGATCAGAACGACAATCTCTAACCGAGGGCCGGTGTGAGCGACCCCCAGCAAACCCAGGACGAAGGCACTGAAGAGACCTTCATTTCCCACCTCGTAGAATTGCGCGACCGTATCATTCGCGCCGGCCTTGCCGTCATCGTGGTGTTCGTGGGACTCGTGTATTGGGCGCCGGATATTTTCCGGTTGCTGGCGCGGCCTCTGATGCAGAACTTGCCGAAGGACGGCAAGATGATCGTCACCGACGTAACCGGCTCGTTCTTCGTACCGATGAAGGTGACCATGCTGGTGGCCTTCGTGATCGCGCTGCCGATCGTGCTGTACCAGATCTGGGCGTTCGTCGCGCCGGGTCTTTATCAGCATGAGAAGAAACTGGTTGGGCCGCTGGTCGGCAGCAGCTACACGCTATTCCTGTGCGGCATGGCGTTCGCGTACTTCGTGGTGTTCCCGACCATTTTCCGCGTCATGGCGCACTACAACGCGCCGCTCGGCGCGGAGATGACCACGGACATCGACAATTACCTGAGTTTCGTGCTGACCATGTTCATCGCGTTCGGCGTCACGTTCGAAGTGCCGATCGTCGTGGTGCTGCTGGTTCGGATGAACGTGGTCACGCTCAAGAAGCTCAAGGAGATCCGTCCGTATGTGATCGTCGGCGCGTTCGTGATTTCGGCCGTGGTCACACCGCCGGACGTGTTCTCGCAACTGATTCTGGCGATCCCGCTGATCGTGCTGTACGAAGCGGGGATTATTGCGGCGCGGTTGATTGTAGGTAAGCAGCCGGCGGTGATTGAGGACGCGGGCGCGTCGGATTAATGCTTAGGCGTGAATAAAACGAAAAGGGCGGTCTATTGCAGACCGCCCTTTTTATTGCGCGCTCGTTTCTCGCGGTTAGTTCATCCGAAGCTTTCGTGCGTCCACAATCATTTATCGATCGGCCATTGGATACAACGGCCCTGTAAAAGCAGAGGTTCACTTGTGAAGACAGAGACTTGGAGCAGTCTGAAAGCGTTTGTTGCGGAAGATGCCGGAAAACCGATTGTCGGTCGGCTCCAACTGGCGAGGGACACGGACCTGCATCACGATCTGGATATCGATCCAGCGCGTATCGCGGAATTGATGAGGAGATGGGCCGCACGCTTCGGCGTGGATGTGGGCGGTTTCGATCTGCACTACCATTACCCGGCTGCGAAGCTGAACATTGGCCCTTTCTTCGCCACCGTGGCCAAGTCGCCGTTCAGCGCCAGTGCGCGCGAAACCCTCGGCGGTAGATCGCTCACGCTCGGGATGCTCGAAGAGGCAATGAAAGCGGGGCGGTGGCAAGCGTAGCTCAACACGACCTGGCCCCCGCGCACCTCAACCCCCATCATCATCCTGCTGATCACCACCACCGCCATTGTCCTCAACCGGTTGTTTCGGTGGAGGCGGCCGCTTGCCGATGGTGACGTCGAGATCCATCTCGCGGCTCTTGCGCACGAGGTGCACCTTCGCCGCCGTGCCCGGTTTGATCTGCGCGATCACATTCAGCAGGCGAGTGGTGTCAGTGATCTCCTGCCCGTTCACGCTCACGAGAATATCGCCCGGCTTGATGCCGGCACGGTCCGCAGGGCCGTTCTTCAGCACACCCGCGACAATCGCCCCAGACTTCTGTTCCAGCCCGAACGATTCGGCGATTTCCGGCGTGACGTCCTGCGGCTCGACGCCGATCCAGCCGCGCGTGACCGAACCCGTGGTAATGATGCTCTCCAGCACGCTGCGCGCCGTCGACACAGGAATCGCGAAGCCAATGCCGAGCGAGCCGCCCGAGCGCGAATAGATGGCGGTGTTGATGCCGAGAAGGTTCCCTTTCACGTCGACCAGTGCGCCACCCGAGTTACCCGGGTTGATGGCCGCGTCGGTCTGAATGAAGTTTTCGAACGTGTTGATGCCAAGGTGATTGCGCCCGAGCGCGCTGACAATACCCATGGTCACCGTCTGGCCGACGCCGAACGGATTGCCGATGGCGAGCACTACGTCGCCCACGCGCGTCTGGTCCATGCGGCCGAGCGTGATGGTGGGCAGGTTGGTCATGTTGACCTTGAGCACGGCCAGATCTGTTTCCGGATCGACGCCGATCACTTTCGCATTCGTGGTGCGGCCGTCGGCCAGCGCAATTTCGATCTGGTCGGCGCCGTCCACGACGTGCTGGTTCGTTAGAATGTAACCTTCCGAACTCACTATCACGCCGGAACCCAGATTCGACGCGGGCTGTTCCTGCTGCTTGCGCTTATTCTTGTCGCCGAAGAAGTAGCGGAACAGCGGGTCTTTCGCACGCGGGTCGGGTGGCAGTGAGCCATCCTTGCTGGAGAACACATTGACGACCGCGGGCATGGCCTTTTGCGCGGCGTCCGCATAGGACGCCTGGGCTGGGCCGCTGCCGATGCCTGGCGCCACTTCCCGCAGGGCGACGATCGGTTCGGCGAGTTGCTTGCCGAATTGCCCCTGGCGCTGCAGCCACTGCGGTTTGAGCGTCGCAATGATGAACATGAGCGCCAACAGCACGGTCACCGCTTGGGCAAAGAACAGCCAAAAGCGTCTAAGCATCTGAAGACTAGAGGTTTATATGGATCGGATCGAACTTGAATTGTACTTGAACAATCTCCTTGAAACCGCGCGCTTCAAGGACTATTGCCCCAATGGACTGCAGGTCGAAGGGCGTCGCAAGATCAATAAGCTCGCGACCGGCGTGACCGCTTCGGCGGCCTTCCTGGAGGCCGCGCTCGACTGGGGCGCGGATGCCGTGCTGGTCCATCATGGCTACTTCTGGCGCAACGAGGCGCCGCAGATCACCGGCCGCAAATATGCGCGTCTGAAACTGCTGATCGCCAACGAACTGAATCTGTTCGCTTATCACCTGCCGCTCGACGACCACCCCGAGTTCGGCAACAACGCGCAGATCGGCGCGAAGATGGGCTGGATCAGCGACGCGCGCTTCGGCGAGAACGACCTCGGCTGGCTCGCCACGTTTCCGATGCCGATCACGCTCGCTCACTTCACCGCGCAAGTCGAGCAGACTCTCGGCCGCACGCCGCTCGTGTTCGGCGACGCGGATCGCGAACTACGCCGCGTGGCCTGGTGCACGGGCGCCGCGCAAGGCATGTTCGACGCGGCCATCAACGCGGGTGCCGACGTCTACCTGACCGGCGAAGTGTCGGAGTCGGTCATGCACACCTCGGCGGAAAGCGGCGTCGCATTTCTCGCGGCCGGCCACCATGCAACGGAGCGCTTCGGCGTGCAGGCGGTGGGCAAGCATCTGTCCGAGCAGTTCGATATCGAACACCTCTTTATCGATATCCCTAATCCCGTTTGAATCACCGGATTTACGTAAAACGCATTAGCTAAGCAAAAGGCACGAATAACGCAGAGGGCACTTAAAAGGAGGTGCGAAAAAGTTTGCGATTCGTACGGAGTAACCCTGATTTATCAAGGGCTTCGCACGGTTTTTGGCAATCGGCCCTTGTAAATGGCGACTCCATTCGCGCAAACTAGCGGCGGTAGAAGCGACGTGAAGGAAAAATCCAACTCAGAAGTGGGGCGTGTGATGCGAGACAAGGAAGATGAACGCGTCGACGGCAGCCGCCGTACCTGGCTGATAGCGACGACCGTAGCAGGTGGCATTGGAGGCGTTGCCACTGTCGTACCCTTTGTTAGTTCGTTTGCACCATCTGAAAAGGCCAAGGCAGCAGGTGCCCCGGTCGAAGTCGATATTAGCGATCTCAAGCCCGGCGACATGAAGACCGTTGCCTGGCGCGGTAAGCCGGTGTGGATCATCAACCGCACCGACAGGATGCTCGCCGATGTCCAGAAAGCCGATAACGAAGTAGCGGATCCCCACACCAAGAATCCTTTTTCGATGCCGTTGCCGGAGTACTGCAACAACGAGTTCCGTTCACGCGCCGACCACAAGAACCTTTTCGTCGCCGTTGCCGTGTGCACCCATCTGGGTTGTACGCCGACGCCGCGCTTCCAGGAGGGCGCGCAGCCCAATCTTCCGGACGACTGGCCGGGCGGCTTTCTGTGCCCGTGCCACGGCTCGACCTATGACATGGCCGGCCGCGTCTTCAAGAACAAACCTGCGCCGCAGAACCTCGACATCCCGCCTTACATGTTCACGTCGGCTACCGGCCTCGTGATCGGCAAGGACGAGAAAGGAGAAGCGTAATGGCGATCGAACACGAAGTAGAGACGACCGGGCTGGTCGGCTGGATCGACCGGCGCTTTCCGCTGACCTCCACCTGGAAGAAGCACGTTTCCGAGTACTACGCGCCGAAGAATTTCAACTTCTGGTACTTCTTCGGTTCGCTCGCGCTCCTGGTGCTGGTCAATCAGGTCGTCACCGGCATCTTCCTCACCATGAACTACAAGCCCGACGCGACGCTCGCGTTCTCGTCGGTCGAGTACATCATGCGCGAGGTGCCGTGGGGTTGGCTCATCCGCTATATGCACTCCACGGGCGCGTCGATGTTTTTCGTCGTCGTGTATCTGCATATGTTCCGCGGGCTGATGTACGGCTCGTACCGCAAGCCGCGCGAGCTGGTGTGGATCTTCGGCTGCGCGATTTTCCTGTGCCTGATGGCCGAGGCGTTTTTCGGCTATCTGCTGCCGTGGGGCCAGATGTCGTTCTGGGGCGCGCAGGTGATCGTGAACCTGTTCTCGGCGATTCCGTTCATCGGGCCGGATCTGTCGCTGTGGATTCGTGGCGACTACGTGGTCTCGGACGTCACGCTGAACCGCTTCTTCGCGTTTCACGTGATTGCGATTCCGCTCGTGCTGATCGGTCTGGTGGTCGCCCACCTGGTCGCGCTGCATGAAGTCGGCTCGAACAATCCGGACGGCATCGAGATCAAGGCGAAGAAGGACCCGGACGGCATTCCGCTCGACGGCATCCCGTTCCACCCGTACTACTCGGTGCACGATTTCATGGGCGTGACGGTGTTCCTGCTGATCTTCGCCGCGATCATTTTCTTCGCGCCGGAGATGGGCGGCTACTTCCTCGAAGCCAACAACTTCGTGCCGGCCAACCCGCTGCAGACGCCGCCGGAAATCGCGCCGGTGTGGTACTTCACGGCCTTCTACGCGATGCTGCGCGCCACCACCGATCCGTTCAAGATCGTGCTGATGGTCGTGATCGCGCTGCTCGGCCTGCTCGCGCTGGTGCGCGCGCGCGGCAAGTGGAAGCTCGGTCTGCCGGTGCTCGCGGTGCTGGTGATTCTGGCCATGGCGTTCACCGAATCGAAGTTCTGGGGCGTGGTGGTGATGGGCAGCGCGGTGGTATCGCTGTTCTTCCTGCCCTGGCTCGACCGCTCGCCGGTCAAGTCGATCCGTTACCGGCCGTTCTTTCATAAGGTGTTCTACGGCATTTTCGTGCTCGCGTTCCTGACCCTGGCCTTCCTCGGCACGAAACCGCCGTCGCCGGTCGCCACGTTGATCGCCCAGATCTGCGCGCTGATCTATTTCGCGTTTTTCCTCGGTATGCCGTTCTGGACGCGGCTTGGCACGTTCAAGCAGCCGCCCGAGCGGGTGCGGTTCAAGCCTCACTAATCGCGAGCCAGGAGAACACGAAATGAAAAAACTGCTTACGAAGTGCGCGCTGATCGGCGTGACACTGCTCGCGGTGCTGGCCGCCCCGGCTCACGCGGACGAGAATTTCCCGCTCGACCGCGCGCCGGATAACGCGGAGAATTTCGCTTCTTTGCAGCACGGCGCGCAATTGTTTGTAAACTACTGCCTGAATTGCCACAGCGCGAATCTGATGCGCTACAACCGGCTGACCGACATCGGCATCATGCCGAACGAAATTCAGGCGAACCTGCTGTTCACCACGGATAAAATCGGCAACACCATGACCGTGGCGATGCGGCCCGAAGACGCGAAAGCGTGGTTCGGCGCGAGTCCGCCGGATTTGTCGGTGGAAGCGCGAGCGCGCGGCAAAGACTGGCTCTACACGTATTTGCGCAGCTTTTACCGCGACAATACGCGGCCGACGGGCTGGAACAATCTGGTGTATGAAAACGTGAGCATGCCTCACGTGCTGTGGCAGCTTCAGGGGCAACGTACCGCGAAGTTCGGTGACGAAACCGACGAAAAAACTGGCGAGACGGTACACAAATTTGTCGGCTTCCAGCAGGTCACTCCGGGGACGATGTCGCCGGTAGATTATGATTCTGCTGTGGCCGACCTCGTGTCGTACCTGTCATGGATGTCCGAACCGACCCAGAAAACCCGCAAACAGCTTGGCGTGTGGGTGCTGATGTTCCTCGGTATCCTGAGCTTTTTCGCCTGGCGACTGAACGCCGCGTACTGGAAACATATCAAATAATCACGCCGTCACCCGGCGTGGGGCCGGCGCCAGGAAAAACCTGCTGAACGGTTTTTCCGCGCGCTGGCCTTTCAGCTTTTTGAGGAAACGTAAACATGATGGTTCTGTATTCCGGCACAACTTGCCCGTTCTCCCAGCGCTGCCGGCTGGTGTTGTTCGAAAAGGGCATGGACTTCGAGATCCGCGACGTCGACCTGTTTAACAAGCCGGAAGACATCGCCGTGATGAATCCGTACGGTCAGGTGCCGATTCTCGTCGAACGGGACCTGATTCTGTACGAATCGAACATCATCAACGAGTATATCGACGAGCGCTTCCCGCACCCGCAGCTGATGCCGGCCGATCCGGTTCAGCGTGCCCGCGCCCGCCTGTTCCTGCTCAACTTCGAAAAAGAGCTGTTCGTGCACGTCGGCACGCTCGAAAACGAAAAGGGCAAGGCCGCCGAGAAGAATCACGAGAAGGCCCGTCTCGCGATCCGCGATCGTCTGACGCAGCTCGCGCCGATCTTCCTGAAGAACAAGTACATGCTTGGCGAAGAGTTCTCGATGCTCGACGTCGCGATTGCTCCGCTGCTGTGGCGTCTGGATCACTACGGCATCGAACTGTCGAAGAACGCCGCCCCGCTGATGAAGTACGCCGAGCGCATTTTCAGCCGCCCGGCTTACATCGAAGCGCTGACGCCTTCGGAAAAGGTGATGCGTCGTTGAGTTTGGCTTTGGGGTGAGGGCGCCGCGCGGCTGGGTGAGCGCGGGCCCGCGCCCGGTAAGAGGACTGTTGATGCAAGAGATTTCCACCAAGCCTTACCTGCTGCGCGCGCTTTACGAGTGGTGCACGGATAACGGCTATACCCCGCACATTGCGGTCCGGGTCGACAACCAGACGCGCGTGCCGCGTCAGTTCGTGCGCGACAACGAAATCGTGTTGAACATCAGCTTCGAGGCGACCAGCCAGCTGCAGATGGGCAACGAGTGGATCGAGTTCAGCGCGCGTTTCTCCGGCAAGTCGCACAAGATCGAAGTGCCGATCGCCAATATTCTCGCGATCTACGCGCGCGAAAACGGCCAGGGCATGGCATTCCCGGTCGAGTCGACGGGCGGTGAAGCGCAGGATTCGGGCACCGACGCCGAAGTGGCGGACGAGACCGAGGCGCCCGCGCCGCGTGCAGTCGAAACGGCGCCGGCCGCGGATGCCGCCACCGCCGCCAAAGCGGAAAGCGCGACAGACGGCCCGCAGCCTGACGACGATGGATCGAAAGGTGGCGGAAGGGCTCGCCTCAAGATCGTAAAATGAAGTAGAATCACGGCCTCATGCCGGCTTAGCTCATCAGGTAGAGCGCTTGACTTGTAATCATGAGGTGGCGGGTTCGAGTCCTGCAGCCGGCACCAGTTGTACTAAACGGGGTTTCTGTTCATTCAGAAACCCCGTTTTTCATTTATGCGCGCGCACGCTGCGTGATTAAAAAATCACCGCGCTTAAATGCGTGTTGTCTGGAATAAGCAGATTAATGAGAAACGAGTTGCGGACGCGAATTAGCGTCCGCAATCGTAGGTTTATTTTGATGAGCTGGCGCCGTGGAGGGTATTGCCCGGCGCCGCCGTGGGTCTCTCAGGTCCTTCTTGGAATAGTTGCGTTCCACTAATTGGGAAAACTATACCGGTCACATTCCTTTCTGTCCATTAACCGGCTGTAAACCCCTACAAAGAATTGCGTCTCGGGATAGACGAGTTGTCCACTTGTATAAGATTTTGCCTATTCAATCGAATAAATCGCGGAGTCGCGTAGGACTGAGCCGCTCCTCGTTGATAAAGTGCGCAGAGAGAGGCGATTCCGTGAAGCAACGGTGAGGCTCGATATCGGTCCAAAAATGCCATATCTCTTTCACCTTGTCGATGGTGGACTTTTTAGTCCACGTCGGCGCGTTTCTCCAGGGGTTTGCCGGCGAATACCGCACCGCGAACCCGAACCACCGAGGTACTATTCGGGCGTCAGTCGGCCACGCTATCAAGTTACTCCGGCGGGCAACGCCCCCGATGACGTGGTTTCTCAGCGCGTCGCTCCCGCAACACCGATCCCACCTTCACCATGACCAGCCCAGCAACCATCACCTGGCCCGAAGCCGACGGCCCCCGCGCCGCGCGTTGGCGCTCCGAAGCGGCCGTGCCGCCGCCCAAGCGCGTCATTGTCGCGGACGACCGCACCACCGCCGATTCCGCTTACCGTCTCGCTTGCGAAGGAACGGCACTGCTGTGGAACGGCGACTTCCAGAACGCTCGCCAACTGCTGCAAGCGGTCACGCGCCGGCTCGAGCGCAAGCCTCGCAAACAGGGCGAAACGCCGCTCGACGCGTTCAACCTGCACAGGCAGGCGCAGTCGCAACGCGCGCGCACGCTCGGCATGATCCTGATTCCGCTCGACGCCGCGTACGGTATTCCGCTGCGTCGCGCGCCCGATGTTCAGCAAGCCTGCATCGAAACGTATGGACCGGTCACCGGCGAGGCATCTGTCGTATCGCTGCGCGAGTTGCTCGGCATGATCGGTGCGCACGAATGGCGCAAGAAGGGCGTCGAGATTGCCGCACTGGGCGAGCGGATCCATCCGCACTACGGGGTGTTTTCACCGGTGCGCGGCGAGTATGTGGATCTCGTCGCGCGCACGCCGCTGCCTTCGCTGAACAAGGCGTTCGATGTCGGCACGGGCACGGGCGTATTGTCCGCGCTGCTCGCCAAACGCGGCGTGAAGAAAATCATCGCCACCGATCAGGATCCCCGAGCGCTCGCTTGCGCGCGTGAGAACCTGACGCGTCTCGGCTACGACCAGCAGGTCGAGGTCGTGCAAGCGGATCTGTTTCCGGAAGGCCGTGCCCCACTCGTGGTGTGCAACCCGCCGTGGCTGCCGGCAAGGCCCGCTTCTCCGATCGAATATGCGATCTACGATCCGGAAAGCCGTATGCTGCTCGGTTTCCTGAATGGGCTCGCGGAGCATGTGTCGCCGGGCGGGGAAGGCTGGCTGATCATGTCGGACTTCGCGGAGCATCTCGGCTTGCGCACGCGCGACTGGCTGCTCGCCGCCATCGACAAGGCCGGATTGACGGTGATCGGGCGCGAGGACGTTCGTCCGCGGCACCCCAAGTCGACCGATGAAACCGACGCGCTGCACACCGCGCGCATCGCTGAAGTCACTTCGCTGTGGCGTCTCAAGCCGCGATAAGCGGCGCAATGCGCTGCCACGCAGCAAGGCGGCGCGTCACGTCGATGCGCCGCTCGCCTTGAGTTTGCCGAGGTATGCCGCCGCGCCACGCCCTGCCGCGAGGCCGCTGGCAAAGCAGGCAGTGAGGAGATAGCCGCCCGTGGGCGCTTCCCAGTCGAGCATTTCGCCTGCGCAGAATGCGCCCGGCAGTCGCTCGATCATCAGGTGCTCGTCGAGCGCCTCGAAGGGAATTCCGCCGGCGGTGCTGATTGCCTCCGCGATCGGCCTTGCACGGGTGAGGCGCACCGGCAGCGCCTTGATGGCGTGCGCAAGGCCGTGCGCGTCGGCGAAGGCCTCTTTCGACAAAATCTCATGCAACAGAGCCAGTTTGACTCCGCCGATTCCGATCCGGCCATGCAGGTGACTCGACATCGAGCGTGAGCCGCGCGGCCGCGTGACTTCGGCGACGACTCGCTCCAAAGGCAGGCCCGGCGCCAGGTCCAGCGCGATTATCGCGGAACCGTCGGCGAGAATTCGGTCGCGGATCACCGCCGACAAGGCATAAATCAGACTCCCTTCGAGGCCGGTTTCGGTCAGAAGTATTTCACCTTGTCGATTGTGGACTTTATTGTCTACGCTCGTCAGTGCGATGGCTACCGGCTTCACCGGTTGGCCTGCAAAACGCTCGCGCAGGTAGGGGCTCCAGTCGGCGTCGAAGCCGCAATTCGCCGGCAGCAAGGGCGTCACCGGTACCTCGCGCGAGGCCATCAACGGCACCCAGGCGGCGTCCGAACCCAGACGCGGCCAGCTTGCGCCGCCAAGCGCGAACACTACGGCGTCGACGGTTACAGTTTGCTCACCGTTGGGCGTGGCAAATCGAAGTGTATGCGTGGCAGCGTCCCCGCCCGCTTCGGTGTCCCAGCCGGTCCACTTGTGGCGCATGTGAAAGCCCACGCCCGCTTCGCGCAATCGATGCAGCCACGCACGCAGCATGGGCGCGGCTTTCATGTCGGTCGGAAAAACGCGGCCCGAACTGCCGACGAAGGTTTCCACGCCCAGCCCGTGCAACCACACACGCAAGGCGTCGGGATCGAAGGCGTTCACGAGCGATGCGAGTTGCTCGCGGCGGGCCCCGTAGCGCCCGAGGAACGGCTCGAGCGGTTCCGAATGGGTGATATTCATGCCGCCTTTGCCCGCCATCAGGAATTTGCGGCCGACCGACGGCATGGCGTCGTAGACGTCGACCCGCACGCCTGGCCGGGCGAGCGCCTCGGCGACCATCAAGCCGGCGGGGCCGCCGCCAATCACGGCGACGCGGGCGGAATCGAATGAGGATGACATGCGGACCTGCGGATGAGCGGAAGAGGCGGCGCGCCGGCCGGACCAGATGAGCGGGCGGTGCGAAGGGCGCTATTTTTACACCGCGGCCAGCGCAGGGCAAACGCGAGGGCGGGCACGTGGGCTGAAAAAGGCTCGGTTCAGGCGGTCCCGCGTTCGGCTGGATTGCGTCCGCGGCTTCGTTGTCGGCTGGCGCGACCTATAATTTTCAGACACCTTCCATCGGACGCCGTGCGCGTCTTTCCCGCGTCAAACCCAGCTCCCGTCTTCTTGCCATTCGACGCGCCTCCGCTGTCTGTGACGCCGCGTCACGGAAGGCTCTGTGCTTCGCGCGTCTGCTGCCTGCGTGGATATTTGAACGTCTGACCAAGGAGACTGCCATGTCCCGCAAATACATTGATTGTCGCGAATTCCCGAGCGAAATGAACTGCACGGTTGCCCTATCTGCCGACACCGAGAGCGAATTGCTCGACGCCGCAGTCCAGCATGCGGTCTCTGTGCACAAACACACGGATTCGCCGGAGTTGCGGTCGCAACTCAAGACCCTCTTTCACGACGGCACGCCACCGGTCGAAGCTCCGCGCGCGTGAGTTGCTGTCTTTCGGGAATGAGATAGGCCGTGCGACCTGCACGAGCGGCGTCTGGCCGCCCGTGCGGGTAGCGACGTATTGGGAACTGTCCTAGCCAGGGTAAGCCTCGTCTACCTTCAAGCCCGCAAGCTTGAAGATGACCCGCAGCGTTTGCGGCTTGATATCGCGCCGCGAAGCGAGCGTCGTCATGACAAAGTCGAGGACCTTGGCGTACTTGAGCATGGTCAGGCAGGTTTCCATGTCAACGCTGCCGTCGCGCATGATTTCGGCGAGACGGAGCATTTCCGTGGAGATGTCACGGGCCATTTCCAGCTCGAGTTGCTGCTTCTCCGACCAGGCCGGGGTGGCGATGAGCTTCGCCAGCATTTCCTGAAACTTCTGTTCGACGTTTCCGTTGGGTACCGTATCCATTGCTGCCTCTTCTATTTTCCGAGCGCGCGTCCGGTGGAAGTCTCGGCGCGCTGCTGGTTACGTAACGTTCGGCCCGTGTTCCGGGACCGTCCTCCCCACATGCATTCGGTTCGCGTGATCAAAGTCACGGCCGCAGCCACTTGTTATAGGCGAGACGGCCGACGCCGACGGGCTCAGCCGGTACGCACGCTGCTTTTTGCGCCTATCTGGCCCCCCTGAGTAGAGCTTTTAGAGCAGGAAGTGTTCCAGATTGACACCATTTCTTGCATGATCCGCGCGGCTCTTTCGGTAAGCGGGCCGCACTTTGGGTAAACTGGCAGCAACTTTTCCCTTTTTCCGTCGCCTGTCGCACGTTCGCGCTGCAATTGATGACGGTTTCCCCCGATGTCCAGCAAAACTCACGAAATCCGTCCCAACCAATCCGTCGAATTGCTGAAGGAGCTCCATATCCTCACGCGCGACGGCAAGATGAACCAGGACAGCCGTCGCAAGCTGAAACAGGTCTATCACCTGTTCCAGTTCATCGAGCCGCTGCTCAAGGACCTCAAGGACAAACAGGGCGCCGTGTCCCTCGTCGATCACGGCGCGGGCAAGTCCTACCTAGGTTTTATCCTGTACGACCTTTTCTTCAAGGAGTTTCAGGCTCAGGCTGGTGGGGCGTCGCACATATACGGCATCGAAACGCGCGAGGAGCTGGTCGCGAAGTCGGAGGAACTGGCGAACCGGCTGGGCTTTACGGGCATGTCGTTCCTGAATCTTTCGGTGGCGGAGTCGATCACGTCGGATCGCTTGCCGGCCCAGATCGACATCGTGACGGCGCTGCACGCCTGCAATACGGCGACCGACGACGCGCTGCGCTTCGCTCTGGAGAAGAAAGCCAAATACATCGTGGTCGTGCCGTGCTGTCAGGCCGAGGTGGCGGGTGTGCTGCGGCAGAACAAGGGCAAATCGCTGGGGAACGCCTTGACGGAAATCTGGCGGCATCCATTGCATACGCGGGAGTTTGGAAGCCAGATTACGAATGTGCTGCGGTGTTTGCAGCTCGAAGCGCATGGCTATCAGGTCAGCGTGACCGAGCTGGTGGGATGGGAGCATTCGATGAAAAACGAACTCATCATCGCCCAGTACAAGGACTTGCCGAGGCGGCGGCCGGCCGAGCGCCTCAATGAGGTAATGGCGACGCTCGGAATCGAGGAGCTGAAAGAGCGGTTCTTTGTATCGGCCTGACGAGGCGGCCTTTCCTCGCAGCGAGGCGCTGGGTGAATTACGGCTTCATCAACGCGTTCCAGCCGGCAAGGCCGATTCGCCGAAGCGTTTCCTGATTTCGCTCGTAAATCTCTTCCGCATCGGGAAACGCCTGAACCGCGCGCTCGATGCTGTCCTCGCGCAGCAAGTGCAGAATCGGGTAGGGCGCCCGGTTCGTGTAGTTTTCGATATCGTCAGGCTGGCTGTCTTCAAACTGATATTGCGGATGAAAGCTGGCGATCTGAACAATGCCTTCGAGCCGAAGCTGCTTGAGCATGCGGTCGGCGAAAAACAGGCAGTCGTTGTAGTCGAGAAAGTCGCCGAGTGCGTGGGGCACGATCAACAGTGTCGTATCCACCGCGTCCGGATCGGCCGCCATCAGCGTCTGAAGCTCGGTTTCGAGATCGGTCAGCACGCCTTCCATGTCCGCGGCATGGCTGACTACGTAGCGAATCTGGCCCTTCACATGCACGGCCTTGGCAAACGGACACAGGTTGAGGCCGATCACCGCCTCGGTCAGCCAGTGACGAGTGGCGGCAGCGACAGCATCATCGGATTCGGCGGACAAAGACATGGCAGGTGGCGGCGGGGGAAATAAACGCCATTCTAACGGCGCGCCTCGAAACCGATTCGAGGCTCACGCAACCCCCTCGCGCAAACAGCACCGCCAAGCAGGAATCTCAAGCGCCCGAGGGCACCGCCGTCGTGCCGCATGCGGCGGCGATCAACTGCGCAGCGACTTTAGGCGCGGCCAGAATGGGCCCGCATCCCGGGCCGTAGGTCTGGCTCGCCGCGTACACGCCTTCGATCATTAAACCGAGCGCATTGGCCAGCGCTTCGGGATCGTCGGCGCCCGCCGCCGTGGTTAGTTCCGTGAGGCGCGCCATCAACCGCGCCTTGTTGCGGAACACGAACTGTCGCGCCGGATGTGCCGCGTCCGGAAACTCGACCGACACGTTCACGAAGGGACAGCCGCGATAGCCGTCGATCGACGCGCGCCCCGCGAGATCGTCGAAATATTGCTGAAGCTGTTTGGCCGGCTCGCCCGGATGCTTCGCGAAGCTCCTCTCCACATAACCGAAGAACTGCTCGTCCTTGCGCTCCAGATAAGCCATGATCAGTTCGTCCTTCGACGAAAACTGGCGGTACAAGCTCATCTTGTTCACGCCGGCGCGTTCGACAACCGCGTCGACGCCGACGGCTCGCACGCCCTCGCGATAGAACAACTCGTCCGCGGCACGAAGCAGATGCTGCTGCGCCTGCGGCCCGGCCGTCTGTGCGCCGCGCGCACGCCGTGCACCGGCAGGCTTGTGAGTTTCGTTGTCGGACATGGATGGCCACCTGAATGAACTTGACGCCTTGACATGTTACCGACCAGTAACTAATATCGCAACACTCATTGTGACTGATCTGTCACAAGTCCTTTACCGAAGTCGTAAGAATATGAGCGGCGTGGCCTGCGAGGTCGGCGTCGATTGGAGAACCGATGAATTGGGCAGCGAAACTGATTGGCGGACGTTTCCACTACGGCTGGTTGACCGTCGCAGTGGTGTTTCTGGTGCTGCTGGCGGCAGCGGGCACGCGTGCCACGCCGAGCGTGATGATGGTGCCGCTCGAGCATCAATTTGGCTGGAGCCGCGCAACGATCTCGTTGGCAATTTCGGTGAATATCGCGCTGTACGGTCTCATGGGGCCATTCGCGGCCGCGGCGATGCAGCGTTTCGGGGTGCGTCCCACGCTGCTGGCCGCGCTCGGCACGATGGCGGCGGGCGTGGCGCTCTCGTCGCTGATGACGCACCCATGGCAAATGGTGCTGATCTGGGGCGTGATGGTCGGCGGCTCGACGGGCGTCGCGGCGCTGTCGTTGTCGGCGACGGTAGTGACGCGCTGGTTCACGACGCGGCGTGGCCTCGTCATGGGCATTCTCACGGCCAGTTCAGCGACCGGGCAACTGGTGTTCCTGCCTATGCTCGCGGCCATTGCGGAGCATCAAGGCTGGCGGCAAGTGGTGTGGGTCGTCGCCATCGCTGCCGCGATCGTGATTCCGCTGGTGGCGTTTCTCTTGCCCGAACGTCCGGCCGACATGAAGTTGCGCCCGTACGGCGAGCCGCACGATACGCCGATCAACAGCACCGTCACGAAGCAGAATCCGCTGGCGATCGCCTTCGGCACACTCGCGATGGCGAGCAAAACCCGCGACTTCTGGCTGCTGTTTTTCAGCTTCTTTATCTGCGGCGCAAGCACCAATGGCTACGTCGGCACCCATCTGATCGCGATGTGCGGCGATTACGGCATGACGGAAGTGCAGGGCGCCGCGCTGCTCGCCGCGATGGGCATTTTCGATCTGTTCGGCACGACACTCTCTGGCTGGTTGTCGGACCGCTTCAATAGCCGCGTGCTGCTGTTCTGGTACTACGGTTTGCGGGGTTTGTCGCTGATGTATCTGCCGCACGCGTTCGGCATCGACTTCTTCGGTTTGCCGCTGTTCGCCGTGTTCTACGGCCTCGACTGGATTGCAACCGTGCCGCCGACCGTGCGTCTGGCTACCGACGTCTACGGCAAGGAGTCGGCGCCGGTGGTGTTCGGCTGGGTCGTCGCCGGCCACCAGCTCGGTGCGGCGTTCGCAGCGCTCGGCGCGGGCATGCTGCGCGCGAGCCTCGGCACCTACACGGTGGCGTCGATGATTTCGGGCGGTTTGTGTCTCGTGGCGGCGGTGATCGTGTTGCGAATCAACCGGCCCGCCAAAGTACCGGAGCCGCAGGCGGCGTGAAGCCGATCGCCCCGAACGGAGCACGGCACAGTTGTTGGAACGACGGCCCCGCGCGGGGCCGTTTTGCTAGTGCTTCACTGCGCGTAAACAAACTGCCGGCTTGATGGAGCACGCGCGCCGAAGCCCGGTTATGCTATGTGACCCCGGGCAGTCGCCCGTCGATCATGAATTTCGACCGAGAGAAGCGCATGACCAACAAACCCGCCCCTACCGCAGTTGCCATTCACGAGCTGATTGCAGGCCGCTGGAGCCCGCGCGCCTATTCGAGCGAGCCGGTGAGCCGCGAACATCTGCAATCCGTGCTCGAAGCGGCACGCTGGGCGCCATCTTCGTACAACGGGCAGCCGTGGCGTTTCCTCGTATTCGACCGCAGCGTCGATGAAGTCTCGTTCAAGCAGGCCTTTGCCACGCTGGTGCCGTTCAACCAGGGCTGGAATGCGCCGGCGCCGGTGCTGATCGCGGTGACTACGCACACGCTCACCAACAAGGGCGAAGTGAATCGCTGCGCGCCGTACGATGCGGGCGCCGCGGCGATGGCGCTGGTCTTGCAGGCCCATGCACTCGGACTCGCCGCGCACCAGATGAGCGGCTTCGACCCGAACGCATTCCGCACGGCATTCAAGTTGCCGACCGACGTCGACGTGATCGCCATCATCTCGCTCGGTCATTACGGCGACGTGGACAAGCTGGATCCGGTGTTGCGCGAGCGCGAGAAGTCAGTGCGTCAGCGTTTGCCGCTGGCGGAAATTGCCTACGGCGGTGGCTGGAAGAAAGCGTTCTAAGCGGTTTGAAGGTTTCGTTCGAAGCAAAAAACGCGCGGCGACGACCGCACGTTTTTTATTCCGCGCCGTCCGCGACGCTGGAGAGCGGCGTGGCCACGCTCTCCAGCGACTTGCGTTCCGCATCCACGCCCCAGATCGCCGCGATCACCGCCGCCGCGAGCATCAGCCCCGAGCCGACCAGATAGCCGGAAAACACCGCGCTGCGCTGATGCGTGTCGATGAGCCGGCCGAAGAACGCAGGCCCGGCGATGCCACCTAGCGCCGTCCCGAACGCATAGAAGACCGCGATGGCCAGCGCGCGAATTTCCAGCGGAAACGATTCGCTGACGGTCAGATAGGCCGAACTCGCGGCCGCCGACGCGAAGAAGAAAATCACCATCCATGCGATCGTCTGCGTGACGACGGTGAGCAACTGCTGCTCGAACAGGTAGCCGCTCAGCGTCAGCAGGATCGCGGACATCGTGTAAGTCGCAAAGATCATCTTGCGCCGGCCGATCACGTCGAACAGCCGGCCGAGCAGCAGCGGTCCGAGGAAATTGCCCAGCGCGAAGGGCAGCAGATACCAACCAATGTGGTCGCCCGGCACCTGGTAAAAATCGGTGAGCACCAGCGCGTAAGTGAAGAAGATCGCGTTGTAGAAGAACGCCTGTGCGGTCATTAGCGACAGGCCGACCAGTGCGCGCCGTCGATGCACGTTGAAGAGCGTGTGGAACACCTCACGCAACGGCGTATGCCCGCGAGCGCGCAAGCGCAGACGCATCAGGCTGTCGTCGCAGAGCGTGTGGCCTTCGTGGCGAAAACGCGTTTCGATCCCTTCGACAATCGCGCGTGCGTCGCGCTCGTCGCCATGCGTGAGCAGCCAGCGCGGACTCTCCGGCACCCAGATGCGCATCGGCAAAATACCCAGCGCGAGCACCGCGCCGATGAAGAAGCAGGCCCGCCAGCCCCAGTCGGCCGGTAGCAGATGCGGATCGAGCAGCACCAGCGAGCCGGCCGCGCCGAGCCCCGCGCCGATCCAGAACGTGCCGTTAATGCCCAGATCGGTCCAGCCTCGCACCCGAGCCGGCGTGAATTCCTGGATCGTCGAATTGATCGCCGTGTATTCGCCGCCAATGCCCGCGCCGGTCAGGAAACGAAACAGCAGAAAGCTGGCCAGATTCCACGACAACGCGGTCGCCGCAGTCGCCGCCAGATACAGCGCGAGCGTGATGAAAAACAGTTTGCGACGGCCGAGCCGGTCGGTCAGCCAGCCGAACCCCAACGCGCCCAGCACCGCCCCGGCGATGTAGGCGCTGCCGGCCAGGCCGACGTCGGCGTTGGTAAAGTGCAACGATGGACTAGACTTCAACGCACTCGCCACTGCGCCCGCCAGCGTCACTTCCAGCCCGTCGAGCAGCCATGTGACACCGAGCGCCACCACGATCAGCGAGTGAAAGCGGCCCCATGGCAAGCGGTCGAGCCGCGAGGGCAGGTCGGTATCCACGACCGTGGCGCTTTTTTCGTGAACAGCGGCGGTGGGCGGCGCGCTCATTGCTTGAAGTCTCCTGAATTCCGAAAATTGGCGGCGTATCCTGTCCAAATGAGCAATATTCGTTCCGTCGAGCCGGGCCTCTCAGTTATCGCGGCCGTGCCGGAAACGCCAGTTGATGCTGGCTGGCCTTTCGTGATACAAAGCCGCTCCCCTTCTGTCCGCGCCAGCCGTGAGCGGCGATTCCTGCCATGAACTATTGCGCGATTGACTTCGGTACTTCCAACTCGGCCGTGGCCGTTCCTGACGGCGGCGCGCTCAGGCTCGCGCCGGTCGAGGGCGCCTACACGACGCTGCCCACCTCGGTCTTTTTCAATACCGACGAGAACACCCGCGAATTCGGGCGAGCGGCGCTCGCCGCATACATTGACGGCTTCGACGGCCGCCTGATGCGCTCGATGAAGAGCATTCTCGGCTCGCCGCTCGCTGAGAACTCCACCGATCTGGGCGACGGTTCCGCGATCAAGTACACCGACGTGATCGCGATTTTCGTCGATCACCTCAAGCGTTCGGCCGAAAAAAGCGCCGGCGGGCCGATTAGCCGCGCCGTGCTGGGCCGCCCGGTATTTTTCGTCGACGACGATCCGCGCGCCGATCAGATGGCGCAGCGGCAGCTCGAAGCCGCCGCACGCTCGGTTGGTTTGCAGGAGATTCACTTCCAGTATGAGCCGATCGCCGCGGCGTTCGACTACGAATCGCATCTGACGGAAGAAGGGCTCGTGCTGGTGGCCGACATCGGCGGCGGTACTTCGGACTTTTCGCTGGTGCGGGTCGGGCCGGAGCGCATGAAGCGCGTCGAGCGCAAGGACGACGTGCTGGCCCACCACGGCGTACACGTCGCGGGCACGGATTTCGACCGTCGCGTGGAACTGGCGACGATCCTGCGCGAACTGGGTTATCTGACGCTGGACCCGGAAGGCCGCGAGATCCCGAACCGAGTCTACTTCGACCTCGCGACCTGGCACCTGATCAACACTGTCTATGCGCCGAAGCGCGTCAGCGAACTCGCGCTGATGCGGCATCTGTTCACCGAGGTCAAGCATCACGACCGCCTGATGCGCGTCGTGGACCGCCGTTTGGGCCATGCGCTAGCGGCGCATGCCGAAGAGGCGAAGATCGGTGTGGCGGCGGGCGGGGAGACCGTGATCGATCTCGACGAAGTGGAAGACGACCTGCGACTCGCGTTCGATGAAACACAGCTCATCAAGGCCGGGCAGGAGGAAACGCGCCGCATCGTGCAAGCGGCGCGCGACACGGTGCAGGCAGCCGGCGTCACGACGCGCGAGCTCAGTGCGATTTATTTCACCGGCGGCTCGACCGGTTTGGGGTTTTTATCAGCTGCATTGGCGGCAGCGTTTCCCGATGCCAAAGCGGTATTCGGTGACCGTCTCGCAAGTGTCGCGACCGGACTCGGTATTCACGCACGGCGTCTGTTTGGATAACCAGAAATTATCAATCGCATTCAGCGAAGATAATCGCGGTTTGTAGTTGCAGCAGATATAAAAAAACCCCGCCGAGGCGGGGTTTTTTTGCGTCCAGAAGGAAGCGTGTTGCTTACACCGGCTTGATGTTAGCAGCTTGCTTGCCCTTCGGGCCCGTCTTCACTTCAAACGTAACCTTTTGGTTTTCTTGCAGCGTCTTGAAGCCTTCCGTGCGGATTTCCGAGAAATGCGCGAACAGATCTTCGCCACCGCCGTCCGGCGTGATGAAGCCAAAGCCCTTTGCGTCATTGAACCACTTGACGGTACCGGTTTCCATATTACTTGTTCCTAAAGATGGTAAATAAGGCCGAAGCCCAGAGGGTGCATGAAAATCAAGGAAGGGGGTAATGGGACCAACCGGAGTACCGTTGATGGGCGAACTACGAAAGACCAATTCACTCGCCGCTTGAAATCCTGCCCGAACGTTATACGGCGATTTTGAGAGAAGGTCAACAGTCTCCACATAACTTTACATACTTTCGCACAACGGGCGCAAAAGTTGCTTACAAAGCTTGCCATTCATCCGAATTTTTTGTTAGGGAGAACCCCTAATTTCGGTGCACACGTTGGGTGCAACCGTTAAACTACGCGCCGCGCGCCGGTTGCACCTGTTTGGAATGAACCGTCGCGCAGGCATGCGTGTCACCCGTCTCCAGCGCCATAAGCGATGTCAGCGGTGCGGGCATGGATCTGCTGCAAACTTGCATGGGGCCGGGGCAGGTGCGGAAGCGCCAGCGCCGGCCGTCACAGGAGAAGACGTGAAAAGTTCTATACAACGGAACATCGGGCCGTTCGCGCTGATGCTGACCGGCTTGGGTTCGATCATTGGATCGGGCTGGCTGTTCGGCGCGTGGAAGGCTGCAAAAATTGCCGGGCCCGCAGCCATTTGTGCATGGGTGATCGGCGCGGTCGTGATTCTCGCGATCGCATTGACCTACGCTGAACTCGGCGCGATGTTCCCTGAATCAGGCGGCATGGTGCGTTATGCGCGCTATTCGCATGGAGCACTGGTCGGTTTCATCAGCGCATGGGCCAACTGGATCGCTATTGTTTCGGTTATTCCCATCGAAGCTGAAGCATCCATTCAATATATGAGTACGTGGCCCTATCCATGGGCGCATGCGCTATTCGTGGATGGGTCATTAACCACCAACGGGTTATTGCTGTCCGCGGCGCTCGTGATCATTTACTTCCTGCTGAATTACTGGGGCGTCAAGCTGTTCGCGCGCGCCAATTCGGCCATCACGATCTTCAAGTTTCTGATTCCCGGCGCGACGATTCTCGGTCTGATGCTGACGGGCTTCCACAAGGAAAACTTCGGCGAAGTGAGCACCTTCGCGCCGTACGGCTGGTCGGCGGTGCTGACCGCCGTGGCGACGAGCGGCATCGTGTTCGCGTTCAACGGTTTCCAGAGCCCGATCAACCTTGCCGGTGAAGCGCGCAATCCGGCCAGGAGCGTGCCGTTCGCGGTGATCGGCTCGATCCTGCTCGCACTGGTGATCTATGTGCTGCTGCAGATCGCGTATATCGGCGCGGTGAACCCGAGCGACGTGGTGAAGGGCTGGAGTCACTTCAACTTCGCTTCGCCGTTCGCCGAGCTCGCAATCGCGCTGAATCTGAACTGGCTGGCAATCCTGCTGTACGTCGACGCATTCGTCAGCCCGAGCGGCACCGGCACGACCTACATGGCGACCACCAGCCGCATGATCTACGCCATGGAGCGCAACAACACGATGCCGAAGATGTTCGGCAACGTACACCCGTTCTACGGCGTGCCGCGTCAGGCAATGTGGTTCAACCTGCTGGTGTCGTTCATTTTCCTGTTCTTCTTCCGCGGTTGGAGTTCGCTGGCGGCGGTGATTTCGGTCGCCACGGTAATCTCGTACCTGACCGGCCCGATCAGCCTGATGTCCCTGCGCCGCGCGGCGACGGACCTCGAGCGTCCTCTGCATATTCCGGGCATGAAGATCATTGCGCCGTTCGCGTTCGTCTGCGCGTCGCTGATCCTGTACTGGGCGAAGTGGCCGCTGACCGGCGAGATCATTTTGCTGATGGTCGTCGCTCTGCCGGTGTACTTTTACTTTCAGGCGAAGTCGGGCTTTGCCGGCTGGGGGCGTGATCTGAAGGCGGCATGGTGGCTAGTCGCCTATCTGCCGGTGATGGCGATTCTGTCGCTGATCGGCAGCAAGCAGTTCGGCGGTCATGACCTGATCCCTTACGGCTGGGACATGCTCGTAGTCATCGCGTTTTCGCTGGTGTTTTACTACTGGGGCGTGAATAGCGGCTATCGCTCGGAATATCTGGACGAGCGCGAGGAGCACGACGAAGTGCTCGAAGGCATGGGTGCGCACTGAGGTGCCGCTCTGAGTCTGCTCGCTGGATCGAAGTCGGATCCGCTGTAAAAAACCCCCGCCTCGAGCAATTCAGGCGGGGGTTTTTGTTTGCGGCGTTCAGGTCGTGCTTAACGCAAGGCGGCCAATGGATCAGACGGTGCCGAACACGTAATTCGTCATGGCCAGCGAGCGCTGATACGTTCCGAGCGACTGGATCGCCAGCGAATAATCGTCGTCCGCTGCGCCCAATGCGGCGAAGACAGGCAGCAGATGTTCGTCGGTCGGGTGCATCAGCACCGCATGCGGCGCCTGGCGGCGGTAGTCGAGCAGCGCGTCGATATCGTGCGCGGCGAGCTTTTCCTCGAACCAGCCGGTGAATTCGGCGACGCGCGGATCGGCATCCTCGGGGCGCGCGGAGAAATCGGCGGCGCGCAGATTGTGCGTGATCTGGCCGGAGCCGATCACCATCACGCCGTCGTCTCTCAGCGAACGCAGCGCACGGCCGACGCGGAAGTGGTGCGCCGGGTCCATGTGCGGCTGGATCGACAATTGGGCGACGGGCACGTCGGCGTGCGGGAACATGAGCAGCATCGGCACCCATGCGCCGTGGTCGAGTCCGTGCGGCTGGGCGTCCGCGAGGATGCCGTTGTCGTTGAGCAGCACCGCGGCACGGCGCGCGACATCGGGCGCGCCCGGCGCCGGATACTGGATCTCGTACAACTGACGCGGAAAGCCATAGAAATCGTGAATGGTTTCCGGCGCCGTCGACGTGCTCACCACTGGCTGCGCCGTGCCCCAATGGGCCGACAGCATCAGCACCGATTCCGGACGCGGCAGTTGTGCGCCGAGTACGCCGAATTCGGCGGACGGCAACGACGGGTCGATCGGCAGCGTGGGCGCGCCGTGCGACAGGAAAAGCGAAGGCAAGCGGTTCATGGCAGCAGCGCCGCCGCTAATGTGCGGCGCAGAGATTGGGTTGCTACCAATATAGGGGTGAACCGTCGTTTGATAAACGGGTAAAAACGGAATTGATTGTGTCGCGAATGTTGTTAATCAGCGCGTGTGCGCGGACTTATTTCGCTGGCGCGTTATTCCTGAGCGCCGCGCAGCCCAGCCCACGCGGGCGACAAGGCCGGCCCGAGCGCGAACAGATCCAGCACGCGCGCCACGGTGTGATCGACCATTTCGTCGATGGAAGCGGGTTGGTTGTAAAAGGCAGGCAAGGGCGGGAAAATTACGCCGCCCATTTCAGTGACGGCCGTCATATTGCGCAGGTGCGCCAGATTGAACGGCGTCTCGCGCACGAGCAGCACGAGGCGGCGGCGCTCTTTGAGCGTGACATCGGCGGCGCGCGTGATCAGGTTGTCCGAGAAACCGTGGGCAACGCTGGCGAGCGTCTTCATCGAGCAAGGGGCGACGACCATGCCGTCGGTGGCAAAGGAACCCGACGCGATGCTCGCGCCGACGTCGCGCACCGAATGGACGATATCCGCGAGCGGATGCACCTCTTCTTTGCTCAACTGGAGTTCGTGCTGGATGTTAAGCCAGCCCGCGCTCGAAATCAGCAGGTGGCTTTCGACGCCGCCCAGCCGGCGCAGCGTCTCGAGCAGACGGATGCCGTAGATGGCACCGGTCGCGCCAGTGATCGCGACGATCAGCCGGCGTGGCGCCGCAGCGCGTGTTTCCATGGCTCGCGGCGCCTTAGGGATAAAAGCGGGTTGACCGGGACCGCTCAGGCCGCGGCGAACAGTTGTTGCAGTTCGCCCGATTCGTACATTTCCATCATGATGTCCGAACCGCCGATGAATTCGCCCTTCACATAGAGCTGCGGAATGGTCGGCCAGTTCGAGAACTGCTTGATGCCCTGGCGGACTTCGTCGTCCTCCAGGACGTTGACGGTCTTGATTTCACCGACGCCGCACGCCTTCAGGATCTGGATGGCGCGGCCCGAAAAGCCGCACATCGGGAACTGAGCGGTGCCCTTCATGAAGAGAACGACAGCGTTGTCGTCGACGATTTGCTTGATGCGTTGTTGCGTATCCATGACTGACCTTGCGGTTCCGGTATGTGTAGGGAATAGGCTGAAATGATAGCGGATTTCGATACAGCCGGCCGAGCGCCGCGATGCCCGTTCCGCGCTTGTGGATATTAGGCGATGCGGGTCAACCGGCCAAACGCCCGCCGCTGATCCGCTCGATGCCGGCAAGATCGCGTTCCGAGCGGACTTGCGCAAAGCCCTGCGCCGTTAGCAACGCGCGAACGGCTTCGGCCTGATCGTAGCCGTGCTCCATCCACAATACGCCGTTGGCCGCGAGCCGTGCGGGCGCGCCGGCGACGATCGCGCGGATTGCGCTGAGCCCGTCGGCTTCGTCGGTGAGCGCGCCGCGCGGTTCGAAGCGCAGATCGCCTTCATCCAGATGCGGATCGCCGCTTGCGATATACGGCGGATTGCTGACGATCACGTCAAAGCGCAAGGTGGCGTCGAGCGAGTCGTACCAGTCGCTTTGCGTCAACACGACAGCGCCGCCGGGACGCTTCGCGTCGAGTAGGCGCGCGGCGTTGCGCGTGGCCACCGCGAGCGCCTCGGCGGAACGGTCGAGCGCCCAAACCTGCGCGTCCGGCCGCATCGAGGCGATCGCGACGGCAATCGCGCCGGTGCCGGTGCCAAGATCGAGCACGCGAGGCCGCGGGCTGTTTTCGAGCGACGCCAGCGCGGCCTCGACCAGCAATTCGGTTTCGGGGCGCGGAATCAGCACGTGCGGCGTCACTTCGAAATCCAGCCCGAAAAATTCCCGTGCGCCGACGAGTTGCGCCACCGGCTCGCCGGCTGCGCGCCGCGCCTGCAGCGCCAGATAACGTTCGACAAGTTCGGCGCCCAGCACTTCGTCGCTGCGCGTAATCAGCTGTGTGGGCCGCCAGCCGAGCACGTGCGTGAGCAGAATCCGCGCTTCGAGCGACGGCAGCGGCGAGGCGCGCAACAGCGCGGCGGGCGTGGCCGGTGCGGCGGGCGTAGCAGGCGTGGCCGAAGTCATGCGCGCGTCAGTCCGCGTCGCCCAGCGAGGCCAGCAATTCGGCCTGATGCTCGCTGACGAGCGCCGCGATCAGCTCGTCGAGATCGCCGTCCATGATCGCGTCGAGGCGGTAGAGCGTCAGATTGATGCGGTGATCCGTCAGACGTCCTTGCGGGAAGTTGTACGTGCGGATCCGCTCCGAGCGGTCGCCCGAGCCGATCAGGCTCTTGCGCGTGGCGGCTTCCTTCGCCTGCTGTTCGTGCGACTGCTTGTCCTTGATACGCGCGGCCAGCACCTTCAGCGCGCGGTCCTTGTTCTTGTGCTGCGAACGATCGTCCTGACACTCCACGACGATGCCGGTCGGCAAGTGCGTGACGCGCACCGCGGAATCGGTCTTGTTGATGTGCTGCCCGCCCGCGCCGGACGCGCGAAACGTGTCGATGCGCAGGTCGGCCGGATTGATCTCGACCTCGCCGATTTCGTCCGCTTCCGGCATCACCGCGACCGTGCATGCGGAGGTGTGAATGCGGCCCTGGGTTTCGGTCGCCGGCACGCGTTGCACGCGATGGCCGCCGGACTCGAACTTCAGCTTCGAATAGGCGGCCTCGCCGGCGATCCGCACGATCACTTCCTTGTAGCCGCCCAGATCGGATTCGCTCGCCGACATCATCTCCACTTGCCAGCGGTTGCGCTCGGCAAAGCGCAGGTACATGCGCAGCAGGTCGCCCGCGAACAGCGCGGATTCATCGCCGCCCGTGCCGGCGCGGATTTCGAGAAAGATGTTGCGATCGTCGTTCGGGTCTTTCGGCAGCAGCATTTTCTGCAACTCGGCGCCGAGCTTGTCCATGCGCTCGCGGGCCGCGCGAATTTCTTCTTCCGCGAAGTCGCGCATGGACGCATCCGCCAGCAATTCCTGCGCGGTGGCCGCGTCGTTCATGGCCTGGCGCCACAGCGCGTAGTGCTCGACCACCGGCCCAAGCTCGGCGTGTTCCCGCGTGAGCTTGCGGTATTGGTCGAGATTCGAGGTGATGTCCTCTCGGCTCAACAGATCGTTCAGTTCGGCCAGCCGGGTAGTGAGCTGGTCGAGCTTGCGTTGCATGCTCGTTTTCATCGGACGGGTATCGGAGCGGGCTCCGGTAAGGACGACGACTAGGGGAATGGGCGGATGCCCTTGGGTCGGAAGCACGTCGCGGGCCACTGCGGATGGCCCGGACAGCGCGGTGCTGGCTGCGCCGCTAACGCTCCGTGGAACCGGAGTGTTTGTAGAAACCGCTCATGAGTTCGATGAGCGTGTCACGGTTTTCGCTGCTCGCGCGATTGAGCGCGTGCGTGGGCCCGTGGATCAATTTATTGGTGAGCGCTTGCGACAGCGCTTCGAGTACGGCAGCCGGATCGTCGCCGCGAGCGAGCATTTTCTGCGCGCGTTCCACTTCAGCGCGACGCAGCACGTCGGCCTGCGTGTGCATATGACGGATCACCGGCACGATGCTGCGTGCGTCCAGCCATTGCATGAAATTCTGCACGCGCGTTTCGATGATCGCTTCGGCCTGTGCGACCGCGGCTTGCCGTGATGCATTGCCTTCGCGCACGATCGCGCCGAGGTCGTCGACGGTGTACAGAAATACGTCTTCCAGCTGGCCGACTTCGGGTTCGATATCGCGCGGAACGGCCAGATCGACCATAAAAATTGGCCGATGGCGGCGCGCTTTCACCGCCCGCTCGACCGCCCCCAAACCGATGATCGGCAAGGTGGACGCGGTGCACGACACGATGATGTCGAACTCATGCATGCGCGAGGGCAGTTCCGCTAGCGGAATGGCGCGGCCGTTGAAGCGCTCGGCGAGACGCGTGCCGCGCTCGGCCGTGCGATTCGCGACCACGAGTTCGCGCGGCTGCTGCGCGGCGAAGTGCGTGGCGCACAGCTCGATCATTTCGCCCGCGCCGATGAACAGCACGCGCTGGTTCGAGACCTTGTCGAAAATTCGCTGGGCGAGGCGCACGGCGGCGGCGGCCATGGAAACCGACTGCGCGCCGATTTCGGTGGTGCTGCGCACTTCCTTGGCCACGGCGAAGGTGCGCTGAAACAACTGGTTCAGATAGGTGCCGAGCGCGCCGGCTTCGGACGCGGTGCGCACCGCATCCTTCATTTGTCCGACGATTTGCGTTTCACCCAACACCATTGAATCCAGCCCGGACGCGACGCGGAACGCGTGGCGCACGGCTTCCGACTGCGGCAGCGCGTAGACGTGCGGCGCGAGTTGGTCGATGGGCAGGTTGTGGTATTTGGACAGCCACTGGATCGCGGCTTCGCGCGCGGCCTGGTCGTTGGTCGCGCAGTAGAGCTCGGTGCGATTGCAGGTGGACAGAATTGCCGCTTCCGGCGCGGTACTGGCCGACGGGCCGAGCCAGATGCTCTTGAAGGTGTCCAACGCAGGTTTGATCTGTTCGAGCGGAAACGCCACGCGTTCGCGCAAGGCGACAGGCGCAGTGTGGTGATTGATTCCGATCGTTAGAAGCTGCATTTGGGGGAGCTATGGTTTAGCTGAATATTATAGCGTTTCCACGATTCTTACATTGTGAGGGTGTCATTCGGCCTCGATGACGGCTTCCGGCGGGATCGCGTCGAGTTGGTAGCCGAAGCCGTACAGCGGCGTCAGGCAATAACCGTGTTCGGGGTGAAGTTGCAGTTTGCTGCGCACCCGCGACGCGTGGGTGTCGACGGTGCGCGACCTTACGTCGCGGCGGCGTGCCCAGACGTTTTCAAGAATATGCGCGCGCGACACCGGCCGGGACAGATTGCTGAAGAGCAGCAGCGCAAGGCGGAATTCCTTTGGCGTGAGCGTGACCGTCTGGTTACGGAATGTGACGGCGAACTGCGCCGCGTCGAACGCATATTCGCCGATGATGTCGCGCCGCCGGTTGGGCGGCCGCCGCAAGCCCGCGCGCCGCAGGAGTGCGTCCACTCGCGCCAGCATCTCCGGGCCGCGGACCGGTTTGGACAGGCAGTCGTCGGCGCCCGCGTGCAGCGCGGCAACAATCTGGCTTTCGCGCGGGGCCGACATCAGCACGATCACCGGCAAGCCCGGCAGGATGACGCGGGCGCGCGGGATGACGTCTTCGGCGGAATGGTCGCCGGCCCAGCTTTCGGTGATGAGAAGGTCGAAGAATTCTTCGTTGGCGCGAGTCAGAAACGGGACGCTCGCGGTGAAGTGCTGACACAGATGGCCGCCGGCGAAAACCAGCCGGCCAACCAGTTCAGCGTGCCGCGGGTCCGGCTCGATAAGGGCGATTCGCATGACGCGCTTTCAGCGTGGCAATGACCGGGGACCAGGCTTTTCCGTAAGGCTTACAGCTTGCCTAACATCACCCCGACCCCTAAACTCAACCGCTATGCGGAAAGCGCCGTGCTGAACTTCTATAGTTAATGAGACAAAAATGCTAGCTGTATTGGCCCCTTGCGCCCATGAGACGAATCCGAAACTGCGCGAGGCCTGCTGCTAATGGGGTGGCCTGGGCTCGTGGTATTGGGGGCGGTGATTGGCCTCGCGGGCTGGTGGTTGCATCCGCTGCGGCGCGCGAGCCGAGCCCGGTGGTGGCTGGCGGTGCTGGCGGGCGTGCTGGGTGCGGCTGTCGCGCACATGGCCGGCAATGTGATTGGTCTCTTTCATGACGGTGATACGCTCGAATGGCCGGTATGCACCGCCATTGCGTTGGTCGCCGTTGCCGTGACGGTCGGCTTGCTTTCCCGTCGATGAATATTTGCAGGTGACTCCGATGAATGCCCGACTTCCCGAAACTTCCTCCATTCCCGAACGGCTCGCGACTTTGCGCAACGCAATGGCGCGCGAAGGCGTCGCTGCCTACCTGGTGCCGTCCGCCGATCCGCATTTATCCGAATATCTGCCCGGGCGCTGGCAAGGCCGGCAGTGGCTGTCCGGCTTCACCGGTTCGGCCGGCACGCTGATCGTCACCGCCGACTTCGCCGGCGTCTGGACGGACAGCCGCTATTGGGAGCAGGCCAATACCCAACTGGCCGGTACCGGCGTTCAGTTGATGAAGATGACCGGCGGCCAGCAGACCGCGCCGCATTTCGAATGGCTCGCGCAGAACGTGCCGGCAGGCGGCACCGTGGGCGTGGACGGCGCCGTGCTCGGCGTGGCGGCGGCGCGTGCCTTGAACCAGGCGCTGAGCGCGCGCGGTGTGAAACTGCGCACAGACGTCGATCTGTTCGACGCGATCTGGCCGCAGCGTCCGTCGCTCCCGGCCGCCGCCGTGTTCGAGCATGCCGCGCCGCACGCGAGCGTCGCCCGTTCGGAAAAACTCGCGCAGATTCGCCGCGCAATGGCGGACAAAGGCGCGCAATGGCATTTCATCTCCACGCTCGACGACCTCGCGTGGCTGCTGAATCTGCGTGGCGCCGACGTCAGCTACAACCCGGTGTTCGTGGCGCACGCGCTGATCGGCGCGGACCACGCATCGCTCTTCGTCGCGGACGGCAAGGTGCCGCAGGCGCTGGCCGATGCGCTGGCGAAAGACAACATCAGCGTCGAGCCCTATGCCAAGGCTGCGGACGCGCTGGCCGCGCTGCCCGCCGGCAGCACGCTGCTGATCGACCCGCGCCGCATCACGTTCGGCTCGCTGCAATCGGTGCCGTCCACGGTCACGGTGGTGGAGGCCGTCAATCCGTCAACCTTCTTCAAGTCGCGCAAGACCGAGGCGGAAGCCGAGCATGTGCGCGAGACGATGGAACAGGACGGCGCGGCGCTGGCGGAATTTTTCGCCTGGTTCGAAGGCGCGCTGGGCCGCGAAACGATCACCGAGCTCACCATCGACGAACAGTTGACGGCGGCCCGGGCGCGCCGTCCGGGCTTCGTGTCGCTGAGCTTCGCGACGATCGCCGGCTTCAACGCGAACGGCGCGATGCCGCACTACCGCGCCACCGAGGAATCGCATTCGGTGATCGAGGGCAACGGCCTGCTGCTGATCGATTCCGGCGCGCAGTATCTGAGCGGCACGACCGACATCACGCGCGTGGTGCCGATCGGCACCATCAGCGAAGCGCAGCGGCGCGATTTCACGATCGTGCTCAAGGGCACCATGGCGCTTTCGCGCGCGCAGTTCCCGCGCGGCATCCGTTCGCCGATGCTCGATGCGATCGCCCGCGCGCCGATCTGGGAAGCGGGCGCCGATTACGGCCACGGCACCGGTCACGGCGTGGGCTACTTCCTGAACGTGCACGAAGGCCCGCAGGTCATTTCGCACTATGCGCCGGCCGAACCGTGGACCGCGATGGAAGAAGGCATGATCACCTCGGTCGAGCCCGGCATCTATCGTCCGGGCAAGTGGGGCGTGCGGATCGAGAACCTCGTGCTGAACGTGCCTGCCGGCCAGACCGAGTTCGGTGACTTCCTCAAGTTCGAGACCTTGACGCTGTGCCCGATCGACACACGTTGTCTCGACCTGTCGCTGCTGCGCGAGGACGAACGCGCGTGGCTGAACGCGTATCACGAGACGGTCCGCACGCGCCTGTCGCCGCATGTGTCGGGCGAGGCCAAAGCGTGGCTGGAGTTGCGCACGCAACCCATCTGATCGCCCAGGAAACCTGCTCACGGAGCGTGCATGGCCATCAAGGCAGTGGTGTTCGATTTCGGCGGCGTGCTGATCGACTGGAGCCCCGAGTACCTGTATCGGGAACTGATCCCTGACGAAACCGAACGCCGCTGGTTTCTGACGCACGTCTGTTCGATGGACTGGGTAATCCGTCAGGACGGCGGCCAGCCGACCGTCGAGGCCACCGAGGAACTCGTCGCGAAATTTCCCGATCACGAGACGCTGATTCGCGCGTTCTACGAACGCTGGCACGAAATGGTGGCCGGCGTGCTGGACGAGGGCGTGGCGATCATGGAGAAGCTCGAAGCGGCCGGAGTTCCGCTCTTCGGGCTGACCAACTGGTCGGCGGAGACCTTTCCGTATGCGTGGGAGCATTACCCGGTGTTGCGGCGGTTTCGCGACATCGTCGTGTCGGGGCGGGTGCAGTTGGTGAAGCCCGATCCGGCCATCTTCGCGGCCATGCGTGAGCGGATCGAGGCGCAATTGCCGGGCATCGAACCGGCCGAACTCGTATTTATCGACGACAATCAGAAGAACGCCGAAGCCGCGACGGCGCTCGGTTGGCACGGCGTGCATCACACCAGCGCCGGGCAAACCGAAGCGAAACTACGCGAGCTGGGGCTGCCGGTTTGAGGCGGGCGCTGTTCTAGTGGCAAGGCGGCGCGTCAGTTTTCCAGAAGCGCCGCTTCACCCCTGCCTGTGTCCGCGCGTTGCGCCCCGGCTGACTGACTTACTGGCCAAGTAGACTCTTCAACGCGTTACCCAGACCTTTCACGGTTTGTCCCGCGCCTTTCGCCACATCCTCGACGCTCACGCCTAGCGCCTTCGCAAAGCCGGTGGCGATGCGCTGCATCAGGCCTTCCTGCACCGAGAATCTCGGGTCGCGCAAATTCCCATCCAGAACGAAATGTAGCGTGATGTCGCCGTTGTGCGTCTTGAGCGCGGCAACGGCGGCTTTGGTCGGAATCGACATGAAGGTGTCGAGCGGATTGCCGCTGTCGGCGAGTTGCAGATTGTGGACCGTCAACGTTCCGGGTGCGTGCAACTGATAGTTGCGCACCGTCGATTCGACGGTCAGGTCGACCGTGCCGCTAGCCACTTGCGCCTTGGCGCCGGCCTTCTTGATCAGGTACGGATCGAGCATCACGACGTCGACGCCTCGCAGTTTGCTGGTGGTCTGCGAATCCTTGCTGGCGATCTTGATCCAGCCGCCGAACGACACGCTGCCCGTGTGTGTGGGACCTTTAATCGAACCCGTGACATTGACGCTGGTCGGCTCGGTGAGGGCGGGCAGGCGCAGATTGTCGACGGTTGCGTTGGCATTGCTGACCGTCACCTTAAACGCCGGTGGACCGACCGTCATGTCGTAGAAGTGGAAGTTGCCCTGTTCGAAACGAATGTGATCGACCTGCTTTTCGCGAGGAATGGACACCGTCGCGTCGCTGGCGTCGGTTTCGGCCTGGTTCACCGTTTGCCGCAGATTTGGCATCAGGCGAATCGCGCCGTCCTTGGTACGCAACACGGCGATATCGAAGCCGCGCACCACCACGCTGCGGACATGCATGCGCCGCGCGATCAGATCGCGAACGTCGGGCGTGAGGGTGATTTCGTCCGCTCTGAGCGGATCGCCGGCCGGCCAGCCGGGAGGCGCTTTGAGAAGAACGTTGGTGAGACGGACGGACGTCAGGCCGACGTCGATGGTTTCGGCGCTGCCCAGTGGCCCGAGCGCCGCGATCACGCGCTCCTTGACCTCGCGTTGCGCGAACTGCAAGGCGCCGACCACGACGACGATTAGCACCAGCAGCACGCCGCCTACGGCGACGACCCAGCGCTTGCCCTTCGACATCGTCATGCTTGCCTCCTCGTCACCGCGTTCCGGGCGGTGTGGCAGTGATCGGCCGTTGCGCTCGTCGGGCGGGCGCGCGTCTGAATTGGACCATCGCGGCGGACCACACGCACTCTGCCGCGATGACACGTATCACGCCACGGTACGCAAGCTGTGTGCCCTGCTGCTCATCTCGGCGACGCCAGGTGTTCGCGGAACCTGCTACGCGGCGCCACAAAATTCGCCCGCGCGAGCACACGTGGGCAGGCGCGCACGCAAGAGCGCGGCCGTCGAGGCGGCCTGCGCGTCAGCCCAGCCGACGAACAGGCGGCCCGGTTCGAGCTTATCGCGCGATCGGCTTGTAACGCAGACGCTTCGGACGCGCACCTTCTTCACCCAGACGCGCGCGCTTGTCGGCTTCGTATTCCTGGTAATTGCCGTCGAAGAACGTGACTTGCGAATCGCCTTCGAACGCGAGAATGTGCGTGGCGATCCGGTCGAGGAACCAGCGATCGTGCGAGATCACCAGCACGGAGCCTGCGAACTCGAGCAACGCGTCTTCCAGCGCGCGCAGCGTTTCGACGTCGAGATCGTTCGACGGTTCGTCCAGCAGCAGCACGTTGCCGCCCGCGATCAGCGTCTTGGCCAGGTGCAGCCGGCCGCGCTCGCCACCCGACAGATTGCCGACGATCTTCTGCTGATCGCCGCCCTTGAAGTTGAAGCGCCCGATATACGCACGCGACGGCGTTTCATACTTGCCGACCGTCAGCACGTCCGCACCGCCGGAGATTTCCTCAAACACGGTTTTCGAGCCGTCCAGCGCGTCGCGGCTTTGATCCACGTATGCGAGCTTGACGGTCGGGCCTTGCACGATCTCGCCCGAATCCGGCTGTTCGCGGCCGGTCAGCATGCGGAACAGCGTGGACTTACCCGCGCCGTTCGGTCCGATGATGCCGACGATCGCGCCAGCGGGAATCTTGAAGCTGACGTTGTCGAGCAGCAGGCGGTCGCCATACGACTTGCTGACGTTCTTGAACTCGATCACTTCATTGCCGAGACGGTCGCCGACCGGAATGAAGATTTCCTGCGTTTCGTTGCGCTTCTGATAGTCCTGGCTGTTCAGTTCCTCGAAGCGGGCAATACGCGCCTTCGACTTCGCCTGACGGCCCTTCGGATTCTGGCGCACCCACTCCAGTTCCTTCTTGATGGCCTTCTGACGCGCCGATTCCGACGATTCTTCTTGCTTCAGCCGCTCTTCTTTCTGATCGAGCCAGCTGCTGTAGTTGCCCTTCCACGGAATGCCGTGGCCGCGGTCGAGTTCGAGAATCCACTCGGCGGCGTTATCGAGGAAGTAGCGATCGTGAGTCACGGCGACCACGGTGCCCGGGAAGCGCGTGAGGAACTGTTCCAGCCAGTCGACCGATTCCGCGTCCAGGTGGTTGGTCGGCTCATCCAGCAACAGCATGTCCGGCTTTTCGAGCAGGAGCTTGCACAGCGCGACGCGGCGCTTTTCGCCACCCGAAAGATGCTCGATCTTTGCGTCCCAGGCCGGCAGGCGCAGCGCGTCGGCAGCGATTTCGATTTGCTGCTCAGCGCTGCCGTCGGTGGTGGCGAGGATCGCTTCGTACTTCGCCTGTTCGGCGGCGAGCGCGTCGAAGTCGGCGTCAGGTTCGGCGTAGGCCGCGTAGATTTCGTCCAGTTTCTTTTGCGCGCCGAAGACATCGCCGAGACCTTCCTCGACGGCTTCACGCACCGTCTTGTTCGGATCGAGTTGCGGTTCCTGCGGCAGATAGCCGATGTTCAGGTTCGGCATCGGCGTGGCTTCGCCTTCGATGTCCTTGTCCACACCAGCCATGATGCGGATCAGCGTCGACTTGCCCGAGCCGTTCAGGCCAAGCAGGCCGATCTTCGCGCCGGGAAAGAACGACAGCGAGATGTCCTTGAGGATTTGACGCTTGGGCGGCACGATCTTGCCGACCCGGTTCATGGTGAAAACGTATTGGGCCATTTGCTTGCAATAGACGTTGACGACGCCGGCCGCGAGGGGGCGGGCAGTCGTGGGTGGATGGGTAATCGGTGTTATGGCCGGGCAGAGCGCCCGGCGCCGGCCGGCGCGGCTTGGAGCGTGGCGTCGAACTTCGCGACACCCCGCGCGCGGGCGGGTTCTTCAAATGGCATTGTACTTCGGCAGGGGCACGGCACGGCAGTGGGTGTCCGTTCGGCCAGGTCCCGCCCGGATGCTCAGAGCCAATCCGCCACGCCGCCGTGGCGCGAACACGTGCCGCTGCGGTGGCGGCTAAAGCTGTAGGTGCCGTCGCGGCAACGTGCCGTGGCGCCTTCCGGCGCCTTGCCGGATAACGAGCGGGCCGGCGCGTGCACGGTGTTGCCGTCGCGATTGGTGTAGGTGTTGTGATTGCTGAGGTTCGCTTCGTCCGGCGTCGTGCCCGGCGCAACATACGCGAACGCCGACGAGACGCTAAACAGCAGCGCTGCGACTACCGCGCAGGATCGCAAGGTCTTACGGGTCATGCCCATCATGGTCTTTCGAGTGCTTGTTATTCTGACTGCTCGGGCGATTTATCAGGCCTCAGTTCGCGCGCTTGCCGCTGGCCGGGTCGAAGAAATGCAGATGTTGCGCGGGCAGCGCCACGTGCAGCGCTTCGCCCGCCGCGGGCCGATGCGCATGCGGCAAGCGCACCGTCACGTCATGCTTGCCCCAGCGACCGTGCGCGAGATTGTCCGCGCCGAGCAGTTCGCAGGAATCGACGGTGAGCGTCGCGTGAGGCGCGTCCGCCTGACCCGGGCTCATGTGTTCCGGACGAATGCCGAGTGTCCACTCGCGCCCTTTGGCGACTTCGCGGCCGATCGACGCCACGCCCGTCAAAGGCAGCTTTGGACCGTTGTCCGCCACTTCGAAAACGGAGCCGTCGTCCGACACGCGGCCTTCCAGCAGATTCATCCCGGGCGAGCCGATAAAGCTCGCGACGAACACCGTGGCGGGCCGCTCATAGACTTCGGTCGGCGCGCCGATCTGCTCGGCGTGGCCTTTGTTCATCACGATCACGCGCTGGGCGAGCGTCATCGCTTCGATCTGATCGTGCGTCACATACAGGCTCGTGGTGGCGAGCCGCGCATGCAGACGCTGGATTTCGAGCCGCATCTGCACGCGCAGGCGCGCGTCGAGATTCGACAGCGGTTCGTCGAACAGAAACACCGCCGGCTCGCGCACGATAGCGCGGCCCATCGCGACACGTTGCCGTTGTCCGCCGGACAATTCGCGGGGCTTGCGTTGCAGTAGCGCTTCGAGTTCGAGAATCTGCGCGGCGGCGTCCACGCGCTGCCTGATCTGCGCCCGGTCCACGCCCGCGATCTTCAGCGCGTAACCCATGTTCTCGGCCACGCTCATATGCGGATAGAGCGCGTAGTTCTGGAACACCATCGCGATGTTGCGATCTTTCGGTTCGAGCTGGTTGACCACTTTGCCGGCGATCGAAATACTGCCTTCGGAGATGCGCTCCAGTCCCGCCACCATCCGCAGCAAGGTCGATTTGCCGCAGCCGGACGGGCCGACCATCACGACGAACTCGCCGTCGGCGACGTCCACGTCGATGCCGTGCAACACGAACTGTTTGCCGTCGTAGGTTTTTTTCACGCCTTGCAGAGTCAGTGCAGCCATGCCGTTTTAGCCTTTCGTTGCTTGCCGCGCGTCGTGCGGTGTTGTTATTTCAATGCCGGAATAAGCTCGCTCAAACGGGCGCCGCTTACTTCTCCGCGTCCACGAGTCCGCGCACGAACCAGCGCTGCATCGTCAGCACGACGGCGAGCGGTGGCAGCATCGCGAGCAGCGTCGCGGTCATCACGAGATGCCATTCGGTCGCGGTGTCGCCGGAGGCGATCATGCTTTTTATGCCGATCACGGCCGTGGTCAGCGATTGCTGGCTCGTGATCAGAATCGGCCACAGGTACTGATTCCAGCCGTAAATGAAGGTGATAACGAAGAGGGCCGCCATGTTCGTTTTCGACAGCGGCAGGACCACGTCCCAGAAAAACCGCATGGCGCCCGCGCCGTCGATGCGCGCCGCTTCCATCAATTCGTCCGGCAGCGTCATGAAGAACTGGCGGAACAGGAATGTCGCGGTGGCCGAGGCGATCAGCGGCAATGTCAAACCGCTGTACGTATTGCTCAGATGCATCGACGACACGACCTGCACGGTCGGAAAGATCCGCACTTCGACCGGCAGCATCAGCGTGATGAAGATCAGCCAGAACGCGAGATTGCGAAACGGGAAACGGAAGAACACGATCGCGTAAGCGGAGATCATGGAGACCGCGATCTTGCCGATCGAAATCACCAGCGCCATCACGAGGCTGTTGAACAGCATACGGCCGAACGGCGCCGCCGCATTGCCGCTGCCTTGCGACCAGACCGTCGCGATGTTCTCGAACAGATGCGTGCCCGGCACCAGCGAAAGCGGCACGCTGAACACCTGTTGCTCGCTCATGGTCGCCGCGCAAAACGCGACGTAGACCGGAAACACCACCAGCACGACGCCGAGAATCAGCACCGCGTGGCAGAAGAGGTCGAAACCGCGGCGGTTCTCGATCATGAGTATTGAACCCTGCGTTCGATAAAGCGGAATTGCACGACCGTCAACGCGACGACGATCCCCATCAGGATCACCGACTGCGCGCCGGAACTGCCAATGTCGAGCCCCTGAAAACCTTCGGCGAAGATCTTGTAGATCAGCGTGCGAGTGGATTGCGCGGGGCCGCCGCCGGTTGCTGCGTCGATCACCGGGAAGGTGTCGAAGAACGCGTAGGTGATGTTGATCACCAGCAGGAAGAAGCTGGTCGGCGACAGCAGGGGCAGTGCGATGCCGAAAAAGCGCCGTACCGGGCCGGCGCCGTCGATCGCCGCCGCTTCGATGAGCGAGCGCGGGATCGCCTGCAAGCCGGCGTAGAAGAACAGAAAGTTATAGCTGACCTGTTTCCAGACGGACGCGAGCACCACGAGGAACATCGCCTGACCTGCGTTCAGCGCGTGATTCCAAACAATGCCGTACTTGGCCAGCGCGTAGGTGACGAGGCCGATGCTCGGGTTGAACAGAAACGACCACAACACGGCGGCAATCGCGGGCGCGACGGCATACGGCCAGATCAGGAGCGTTTGATAGGTCTTGGCGCCGCGGGTCACGCGATCGGCGCAGACTGCGAGCAACAGCGAGATCACGAGGCCGGACACCGTGACGAGCGCGCAGAAGATCAGCGTCGTGTAGAACGACGACAGGTAGAGCGGATCGGCAAAGAGCTGCTTGAAGTTGGCGAGCCCGACGAACTCGCTCGACGTGCCGAACGCGTCCTGACTTTGCGTGGATTGCCACAGCGCCTCACCGGCCGGCCACAGGAAAAACAGCAGCGTGATCGCGAGTTGCGGCGCGACGAGCAGGTAGGGCAGCAGGCTGGTGCCGAAGCTGGAGCGCTTTTCCATCGATGATATCCAAGGTTCTGCGGCAACCACGGGTTCCGGCGCGGGCGCGCCGGAACCTCGTTCGCTCAGTTTTCCGCTCAGTTTTCGGCTTAGTTGCCGGCTTTCTCGAAGCGGCGCAGCAGTTCATCGCCACGCGACACGGACGCGTCGAGCGCCTGTTGCGGCGTCTTCTTCTGAGCCCAAACCTGTTCGAGTTCTTCGTCGATGATCGTGCGGATCTGCGGCATGTTGCCCAGACGCAATCCCTTCGTGTACGGCAGCGGCGGCTTGTTGAGCATCTGCTTGATGGCGGTGTCGCTGCCCGGATTTTTCTCGTAAAAGCCTTGTTGCTGCGTCAGTTGATAAGCGGCGGTGGTGACCGGTAGATAGCCGGTGTCCTGATGCCACTTGGCCGCAACCGGCGCCGACGACAGATACGAGAGGAATTTCGCCACGCCCTTGTAGACGGCCGGATCCTTGCCCGACAGCACCCACAGACTCGCCCCACCGATGATCGCGTTCTGCGGCGCGGCCTTCACGCTGGCGTCGTAGGGCATCATGCCGGTGCCGAAGCTGAACTTCGCGTACTTCTTGATCGTGGCGAGCGACCCCGACGAGTTGGTGATGATCCCGCAGTCGCCGCTATAGAACTTCGACACCGGTTCGTCCTTGCGGCCGACGTAGGTGAAAGTGCCGTCCTTCTGCATGTTCTGCAGGAACTGGATATGCGCGACCTGCAGCGGCTTGTTGAATTCCAGTTGCGCGTCCGGGCCGTCGAAGCCATTGTTCTTCGTCGCGAACGGCGCGCCATGCCAGGCGCTGTAGTTTTCGAGTTGAATCCAGCTCTGCCAGCCCGACGAATAACCGCACGCCATACCCGACGCCTTCAGCTTCTGCGCGTCGGCCTGCAGTTCCGCCCAGGTTTTCGGCGGCTGGTTCGGATCGAGGCCGGCTTTCTTGAAGGCGTCCTTGTTGTAGTACAGCACCGGCGTCGAACTGTTGAACGGCATCGAGATCAGCTCGCCCGTTTTCGCGTCGCTGTAATAGCTGGCGATGGTCGGCACGAAGGCCTTTTCATCCAGCGGCACGCCGGCCTGCTTGAACACTTCGGAGACGGGGATCACGGCCTTCTTCGCCTGCATCATCGTGGCGGTGCCGACTTCGTAGACTTGGAGGATGGCCGGCGCATTGCCGCTGCGATAGGCGGCGATGCCGGCGGCGAGGGTCTGGTCGTAAGTGCCTTTGAACACCGGCACGATCTTGTAGTCGCTTTGCGACGCGTTGAACGCGTTGGCAATGTCGTTCAGCCGTTCGCCCAGCGCGGCTTCCATGCCGTGCCAGAACTGGATTTCAGTTGCGGCGTAGGCCGCCTGAGTGAGGCCGGCGCTCAATACGGCGGCAACGGAAAGAGAACGGATTAGCGGCTTCAAACTCATCGATTTGTCTCCAGTGTCGGAACGGGCGCGGATGCGAATCGCGCGATTCTAGTTGTGTTCGATGACAGTCCGGCGTCGGCGGCCGGACGGCGCGCACCATTTTCGGTGGTCGCCGAATGCCGCAATTTAACATCGGTGTCACAAAACGGAAACAGCGGGTGTTGATATGCCCATTGAGTGGGCGATGAATGCGCGAGTTTGCGTGGGAGCGGGGACTGAGCTCGTTCGGTGGACGCGGCCGTTCCCGTGCGGGCATGATAGACGTCCGTTGCGCGTGTGCCCGCTTTGTGTACGTTACGCCACGGTGGGTATTAATCAGGATTCCAGATGCTGAGTTCAGTACGATTGACGGGAGGCAGCTTTATTGCAGGCCTTTTACTGGCGGGTTGTTCGCTCACGCCTCCCGTGACGCCGAACAATGCCGTCACGCAGGTGAGCGCGTTGCCGGCGATCATCGCGCATCGCGGTGGCACGGGCGATGCGCCGGAGAACACGCTCGAAGCGATTCGCCTGTCCATCACGAATCACGCCGACGCGATGTGGCTCACCGTGCAGTTGAGCAAGGATGGCGTGCCGGTTCTTTATCGGCCGGGCGATCTGTCGGCGTTGACCGACGCGAAAGGGCCAGTGTCCGCGTATACGGCGGCTCAACTCACGCGCGTGAATGCGGGGTGGACGTTCCGCCGCGCGGATGGCTATCCGTATCGCGATCACCCTTTGGGCATTCCGACGCTGCGCGAAGCACTGCGCATCATGCCGGCTGGCATGCCGGTGATCCTCGATATGAAGGCGCTGCCCGCCGAACCGCAGACGCTGGCCGTCGCGCGCGTACTCGATGAAGAAAACGCATGGCGGCGCGTGTCGATCTATTCGACTGAAGCGGACTATCAACGGAGCTTTGCCGCGTATCCGCAAGCGCGGCTATTCGAATCGCGCGATGCCACGCGTGGGCGGCTCGTGCGAGTCCTGCTGAATCAGGGTTGTGTGGACGCGCCGACCGAACACGCGATGAGCGCGTTCGAGTTGCGTCGCGCATTGACGGTGGTCGAGAAGTTCACGCTGGGCGAAGGGCGCTCGGACGTGCAGGCTACGTTATGGACGCCTGCCACGGTCGCGTGCTTCAGGCAGAAGCCGGACGTGCGAATCGTTGCGATTGCCGTGAACGACGCGGATGATTACCGCACGGCTGCGTGCCTCGGCATCGACGCGGTGCTCGCGGATTCGCCGTCGAAGATGACGGCCGTCAGGAACGGTATCGCGTTGCCGCTGCAGTGTGGGCGCGCCGGCACAAGTGGCGGGCAGTAAAGCAAAGAGCCCGCTCGAAGCGGGCTCTTTCAATGTCACCGGCTGCGCGGATGGCGGCGTTCAGGTTTCCACCCGTGGCCGCCTCGCGCCGAAGCCGA
>NZ_JARESX010000030.1:0-91569 GCF_046026435.1 Paraburkholderia sp. RL17-381-BIF-C
GCATATCGGCGTCGTTCGGTTGGAAGTTTGAGCGATGCAGTGGTCAGTGAGTCAGTCTCATTGATTGCGGTGCAAAAAATCTGGAGCGGTAGTTCAGTTGGTTAGAATACCGGCCTGTCACGCCGGGGGTCGCGGGTTCGAGTCCCGTCCGCTCCGCCAGATTTGAGAAAGCCCACTTCGAAAGAAGTGGGCTTTTTTTATTCCGCTCTCCATTGCGCCTGGGTATGCTCGGGACAAACAGCCATTGCCAGCGCGCACGGCCTGTTTTACCGTTGACCCGACTCATCTTCGTCGCTCCGCCATGTTCGATCCCACCGAAGCTCCGTTGCCGTTTCATCTGCGCAAAGCCAGCATGGACGATTTCGAGTTCGCCGAGGCGCTGACTCGCAACAACATGGGCGGTTACTATCGTCGCCACCATCTGGTGTGGCGTGGCGATCTGTTTCTCGGTAGCTGGCGCGAATCGGAGAATTTCATTCTCGAAGTGGACGGCACGCCGATCGGCGTGTTGCGCATCACGCAAGAGGGCGATTCGCTGCATATCCGCGACGTGCAGATTGCCGAAGGCCATCGTCGGCTCGGCGCCGGCACCTATCTGCTCGATGTCTCGCATCAATGGGCGCGCGAGCGTGGGTTGCGCGAGTTGCAACTGCGCGTGTTCGTCGACAACCCCGCCGCGCGGCTCTATCAACGCAAAGGCTATAAGCTGACCGGGCCGCGGCTTGCGCAGCTGGGCGCGATCCGTCATCTGGCGCGACGGGTTTAGTGGCCGCGTGTAAAGCGTACGGTCTCAGGTGCCGCAGTTGGCAAAGGTCGGATTCGATGCGCGCGTTTTATTCACTCGATCTGCGTTCGGCATTATGCGAGGCATCCGCGCGGTCCTGCGCCGCCGTCTCGCTGTCCGTCTCCACGTCGCGATGCTCTCCATGCTCCACCCGATGTTCCGAGCCACGCTCGATGAATGCGCGCGGACTTTCGCCGAACGCGCGGCGGAACATCGCGGAGAATGCGCTCTGGCTCTGATAGCCCAGTTCCAACGCGACATGCGAGAGCGGGCGCCCCTGACTCAACAGCGGAATCGCACGCGCCAGAATCGCCTGCTGGCGCCACTGCGAAAAACTCACTCCCAACTCCTGACGAAACAGCCGCGCAATGGTGCGTGTACTCGCGCCCACGCTGGACGCCCATTGCTCGAGCGATTCACCATGCGTCGGATCCGCAATGACCGCTTCGCACAAAGCGCGCAGCCGCTTTTCGTTGGGCATCGGCACGGAGAGCGGCAACGGCTCCGAGCGTGTCAATTCGTCGAGTGCGAGCGCGCCGAGCAACTGCTCGCGGGTGGCCGAGATGCCGGGTGTGTCGAGCGCCGCGATCACTTCGCGCAGCAGGTCCGAGACTTCGACCACGCGCGGTGTATCGAGCCCGGCCGGCACCGTGCTTTCGGTGATGTAGAGGGTGCGCAGGAAGGCGTCTTCGACGGCGACCACCTCGTGCGTCACGTGCGGGGGCACCCAGATTGCGCGCGATGGCGGCACCATCCACGTGGTGCCGGTGGTCGCGACCCGCAGCACGCCGCGCGACGCATAGGCCACCTGTGCCCAAGCGTGGGTGTGACGCGCGATGCGCCAGCCCGACGGCATTTGCCGGGAGCGTACGCGGATGGGATGCGTTTCGGTCGGCTGGAACTCGGGCGGAATGTCGGCGAAGCGCACGAAGCTCGACAGGTCTGAGTCGACGGACGAAGTCATGATGAAGATCGATCCCGAAAACGGAACACGAGAAGCGCGGACCCGCAAAGTAGTCCGGTGACGCCGCAATGAGAAGCCCGCTACGGCAAACCGCCGCGGGCTTCTCATTGTAGGTGTTGCGTGGCACCCGGCGTTGCATAATGTCCCGATTACCCGGACACGAGGAGAACTTCATGAGCTTTGCTACCGCGGACTTGTGCGACGCGCACGAGGATCAGTTGGCGCTCGGCACGTTGCGCGTGCTCGAGCCGGTCTTTCACCTGTTCAGCCGCGCCGAGTGTTTCAGCGGTGAGGCGGTGACGTTGAAGGTCTTCGAAGACAATGCACTCGTGCGGGCCACGCTCGAAGAGCAGGGCGCGGGCCGTGTGCTGGTGGTCGACGGCGGCGGCAGCCTGCGGTGTGCGCTGGTGGGCGGCAACCTTGCGCAGATTGCGCAACAGAATGGCTGGGCGGGCATCGTCCTGAACGGCTGTGTGCGCGATACGCTGGAACTGAATGAAGTCAACGTCGGCATCGCGGCGTTGGCAACCTGCCCGCGGCGTGGCCAGAAGCGCGGCACCGGCGAGCGTGACGTGGCGGTACAGTTGCCGGGCGCGCTGGTGCGTCCCGGTGAGTGGATCTACGCGGATATCGACGGCGTGCTCGTGGCGAGCGCGGCGCTGAACTGAACCTCGTGCCGGACTCAGGCTCGAACGGAATCACAGGCCACCCGAACCCCTATTCAAGGAGAACAAACGACGATGCAGACCGTCTTTGTATACGGCACATTGCGCGCCGGTGAAGTGAACGACATCAGCCAGGCGGCGGCGCGCAACGAGATCGACGCCCCCAATCTGCTCGGCACGGCCACGGTCCGCGGCCATCTTTTCGATTTCGGCTTGTACCCGGGCCTCGTGGTCGACGAAGCCGGTGTCGACGTGATCGGCGACGTGTACGAGATCGACGATCAGCTGGTCGCGGTGCTCGACGAAATCGAAGCGGTCTATCCGGGTGTCGAGGATCGTTTCCTCGCTCGCGAAGTGATGGTGAAAGTCGACGGCAATGTCGTGAACTGCCGCTTCTATCCCGTTGCGCCGGGTGCGGTGAAAGGCTTGCCCGAAATCCGATCGGGTGACTGGGTCGAGTACCGCAGCACGCGCTGACTGGAGTGCTGACCGCAGTGCCGACCGCAGTGCCGACTGAACCCCTCACGCGCACATAAAAAAAGCGGCCCGGCAAGCATACGCCTGTCGGGCCGCCCGGTCGGTCAGCCTTGCGACTCAAGCCGCTTTCGCGCGCTGTCCGTCACACGCGAAGGCGGGCTTGCTACTGCGTCGTCCGTTATCGATGCATCTGCTGCGTGAGGCCTGCTGCCGGCCTCAGATCTCTTCGTACAGCGGCAATGTCAGGAAATCGGTGAACTGTTCCGAGGTCGACATTTCCTCGAAGATCTGCGCGGCGCGCTCATACGGCTTCGTATCGCCGCCCACGGCCTGCTTCACCTTGTCGAGTTCCTGCGCCGACAACTCGCGCACCAGCTCGGCCGTGACCTTGCGGCCGTCTTCGAGCTTGCCCTTCGGCGAGCGAATCCATTGCCATACCTGCGAACGCGAGATTTCCGCCGTGGCGGCATCTTCCATCAGGTTGTGAATCGGCACGCAGCCATTGCCCGCGAGCCATGCGCCCAGGTAGTGGATGCCGACGTTGATGTTGTTGCGCAGACCGGCTTCGGTGATCGGCGCTTCCGGACGGAAGTCCGTCAGGTCGGTTGCCGTGACGAGCACGTCGTCGCGTTGCTTGCCGATCTGGTTCGGCTTGTCGCCGAGTACCTTGACGAACTCTTCCATCGCGATCGGCACGAGGCCCGGATGCGCGACCCAGCCGCCGTCGTAGCCGTCGCCGGCATCGCGCGCCTTGTCCGAGCGCACGCCGGCCATCGCCTTGTCGTTCGCGGCCGGATCGTTCTTGATCGGAATCAGCGCGCTCATGCCGCCGATCGCCGGCGCATTGCGGCGATGGCAGGTCTTCAGCAACAGCAGCGCGTAGGCGCGCATGAACGGCGCGGTCATGGTGATCTGCGAGCGGTCGGCGAGGCAGAAGTCACGGTCGGCCTTGAACTTCTTGATCGCCGAGAAGATGTAGTCCCAGCGGCCGGCGTTCAGGCCCGAGCTATGTTCGCGCAGTTCGTACAGGATCTCGTCCATTTCGAAGGCGGCGACGATCGTTTCGATCAGCACCGTCGCGCGAATCGTGCCGCGCGGCACGCCGACCGCTTCCTGCGCGGCGACGAAAATGTCGTTCCACAGACGCGCTTCGAGATGGCTCTCCATCTTGGGCAAATAGAAGTACGGGCCGGAGCCGCGCGCGACCAGCTCCTTCGCGTTGTGCACCATGAAGAGCGCGAAGTCGAAGATGCCACCCGACACGCGCTTGCCGTCCACCTTCACGTGCTTCTCGTCGAGGTGCCAGCCGCGCGGACGCACGATCAACGTGGCGACCTTGTCGTTCAGCGTGTACGACTTGCCGTTCTGTTCCAGCGAAATCGTGCGGCGCACCGCGTCCTTCAGATTGATATGGCCGGTGATCTGGTTGTCCCAGCTCGGCGCATTCGAATCTTCGAAGTCGGTCATGTACGAATCCGCGCCTGAATTCAGCGCGTTGATGATCATCTTGCGCTCGACCGGGCCGGTGATTTCCACGCGGCGGCATTGCAGGTCCTGCGGCAGCGGCGCGATTTTCCAGTCGCCTTCACGCACGTTTTTCGTTTCCGCGAGAAAGTCGGGGCGCTCGCCGGCGTCGAGGCGCTGGGTGCGTTCCGCGCGCGCCTGCAACAACTGCTGACGGCGCGGCTCAAAAGTGCGATGCAGCGCGGCGACGAGTTCGAGCGCTTCGCGCGTGAGAATTGCTTCATAGCCCGGCTTGATCTCAGCCTTGATTTCCATGCCTTGGGGCAGCTGCAGCGACGATTGCGATGACTGCGGGTTCGCCATGTTTTCTCCTTGGTCGGTCAGATTGCAAAGATGCAAATGTTGAAAAGCGGTTGGTGTGCGTCGCGTAGTCCAGTAGTAGCCGTTACGCGCCAGGGCTGTGGCGTGTGCGGCTGCCGCCGGAGCCGCTGGTGCGGCCGGGCGACGCGAGGGTTTTCAGGAAAGCGAGCAGATCGGTCATGCCTCCGCCCGCGCCATGCGGCGTGACGCCCAGTTCTTCGGCTGGTGCGTTTTGCCGGTTGAGCCAGAAAGTCGTGAAGCCGAACCACGCCGCGCCGGCCACGTCCCAACCGTTCGACGACACGAAGACGATCTCGCGCGGTTCGGCGTCGAAGGTTTGCGTGCCCAGCGCGTAAGCGGCAGGCGAGGGTTTGTAGGCGCGCACGGCGTCGACGGATAACACGTGGTCGAACAGGCCCGTCATGCCGGCGCTCTTCACGGCGATGTCGAGCATTTGCGGATTGCCGTTCGAGAGGATCGCGAGGCGCGCACGAGAAGCGGATTCGCCGCTGGCGGATGCCTGCGAGATCAAAGACTCGTCGCGCGACAGGCGCAAGAGGCGCAACGCGGGCACGGCGTCGGGGAAAGCGGACAGGCACGCATACTCGTCCATCAAACGTTTTTCGGCCGTGCGGCCGAGCGTGAGCTGAAGCTTTTTTGCGGCGAAACGCAGCGCGTCGAGCGTGATGTCCCAGAACGGCCGGTAGTGCGCGCCGGGTGCGGCAGCCGGGGCGGCAAGCGTGCGCAGCTGCGTGTATTCGATCTGTTTCTGGCGCCACAGCTGCGAGAGCGCATCGCCGTGGCCCGGAAACATCTGCTCCGCGGCAGCGATCACCGAATGCACGTCGAAGAGCGTGCCGTAGGCGTCGAAAATCACTGCTTTAGGGGAATGTGTCGTTGTGGCCGACATTGCCGTGCGCTCCTATCAGAGGTCAGGACGGATTGTATTAGTGATGCTCCGTGCTAAAAAAGAGGCTAAACATCACTTGATCTTTTACTTTCATACACCTAATCTGACGCGCACCGACCACCATTGCGCGTCGCTTCTCAACGAAATTTCCGTACTGGGACGGCGCGGCTTCAATCGCTTATGGACCGTTTCAAGCAGATCGAGACTTTCGTGACCGTCGCGGCCAAAGGCAGCCTGTCTGCCGCGGCTACGGCGGAAGGCGTCGCGCCGGCTATCATCGGCCGCCGCATCGACGCGCTCGAAGAGCGCCTCGGCGTCAAATTGCTGGTGCGCACCACGCGCAAGCTCACGCTGACCTTCGAAGGCTCGGCCTTTCTCGAAGACTGCCAGCGCATCATTCACGACATGCAGAACGCGGAAGCCAGCGTGTCGGCGGGCGGCGTCAAGGCGAGCGGCCATCTGCGGCTCTCCGCGCCGGCGGGCTTCGGGCGCCGGCATGTCGCGCCGCTGGTGCCGTCGTTCACGGTCGCCCATCCGGACGTGTCGATCACGCTCGACCTGTCCGACCGCCTCGTCGATCTGGTCAACGAGGGTTTCGATTGCGCGGTGCGTCTCGGCGAATTGCCGGATTCGTCGCTGGTGTCGCTCAAGCTCGGCGAGAACCGCCGCGTCTGCGTGGCGTCGCCGTCGTATCTGAGCCGGCGCGGCGCGCCGCACAGCCTCGCCGACCTCGCGCATCACAACTGTCTCGCGCTCGGCGCGAGCGCCAACCAGCAGCGCGGCTGGATGTTCCAGCAGGGCGACAAGGTGGTGTCGATCAAGGTGTCCGGCACGATGGAATGCTCGGACGGCGCGGTGCTGCACGAGTGGTGTCTCGAAGGCTACGGTCTCGCGTGGCGCTCGTGGTGGGAGGTCGGCACGGATATCGCGGCCGGACGGCTTGTCAGCGTGCTCGACGAATTCGCCGCACCGCCCATCGGCATTCATGCGGTGTTTCCGCAGCGCCGCCATTTGCCGTTGCGGGTGAGACTGTTCCTGGATTTTCTCAAGCATACGTACGGGCATCCCGGTTACTGGGGCTGACGCCGGCCGGGCTCGCGATGGCGCGCCCGGCGATTGCGTCGCCGGCAATACGGGGTTTCCGATATGCGGACAGACCCTTGGCAGATTCATGCGCTCAATTCCGCGACCTACAATCGATTGAAGCGGCTTTCGCGCCGCGCCTCGTTGGACGCTCACGCCGCGCTGCGCGAAGCCGGCGACGGAGGGCATCATGTTCAGGCACATCCTGGTTCCGACCGACGGTTCAGACCTGTCACGCAAGGCGATTGACGGCGCCATCGATCTCGCCCAAGCCGTCAACGCGCGCGTGACCGCCTACGCGTGTCTGCCGCAATATCCTTACTCGCCGTTCTCCGACGTGGTGGTCGAGCCGCCCTCCGAATTCCTGCAGCGCAGCGAGCGCGAAGCGCGGGTGCATCTGCGAGAAGTGGAAATGGCGGCGCGCCGTGTCGGCGTGACGGTCGACAGCCGGACCAGCGTGCACCCGGCGCCGTATCTCGGCATCATCGAAGCCGCGGAGCAGGGCGGCTGCGACGTGATCTTCATGGCGTCGCATGGGCGCCGTGGTCTGGGCAGCCTGCTGATCGGCAGCGAAACGCAGCGGGTGCTCACGCATACCAAGATTCCGGTCATCGTGTATCGCTGAGCCGAAACCGGAAGCCCACAAAAAACGCGCCGGCGGTGAGGCCGGCGCGCGCTGTGTTCGCCGCGCAATCTGTTGCGCTGGCTTTCTCTGCACTGCTGCGATCTCTCCCAGATTCAAGCCGTCGGCGCTAACCGTTCACGACCCGGCGCCCCGGCGGCCTTGCTCCTCCCTGTGACGGCGGCTCTCTGACGAAAGCCGGTAGTCCGTCTGTTGCCCTGTTGCTGCGATCGGCCCTGCGGGGTGGATTAGGCGACCCGCTTGTCGAAGAACTGTTCGTCTTCCGTCGAGCCGTGCAGCGCGGTCGTCGAGGCTTCGCGTTCGACCGTTTGCGTCACGGCGTCGAAGTAACCCGTGCCCACTTCGCGCTGGTGCTTGACCGCGGTGAAGCCCTTTTCGGCCGCAGCGAATTCAGCCTGCTGCATTTCGACGAAGGCGGTCATCTGGTTGCGGGCATAACCGTGCGCGAGGTTGAACATCGAGTAGTTCAGCGCGTGGAAGCCGGCCAGCGTGATGAACTGGAACTTGTAGCCCATCGCACCGAGTTCGCGCTGGAACTTGGCGATCGTTGCATCGTCGAGGTTCTTCTTCCAGTTGAACGACGGCGAGCAGTTGTACGACAGCAGTTGATCCGGGTATTCCTTGTGGATCGCGTCAGCGAATTTCTTCGCGAACTCGAGGTCCGGCTTGCCGGTTTCGCACCAGATCATGTCGGCGTACGGCGCGTAGGCGAGGCCACGCGAGATCGCCTGTTCGAGACCCGGCTTCGTGCGGTAGAAACCTTCCACCGTGCGCTCGCCGGTCAGGAACGGCTTGTCGTTGTCGTCGATGTCCGACGTAATCAGGTCGGCGGCTTCCGCATCGGTACGAGCGAGCAGCACGGTCGGCGTGCCGGAGACGTCGGCGGCCAGACGCGCGGCTGTCAGCTTGGCGATGTTTTCGCGCGTCGGCACGAGCACCTTGCCGCCCATGTGGCCGCATTTCTTCACCGAAGCCAACTGGTCTTCGAAGTGCACGCCCGCTGCGCCCGCTTCGATCATCGCCTTCATCAGTTCGAACGCGTTCAGCACGCCGCCGAAGCCGGCTTCCGCATCCGCCACGATCGGCTGGAAGTAGTCCACGTAGCCTTCGTCGCCCGGATTCTTGCCTTCCGACCACTGGATCTGGTCAGCGCGGGTGAGCGTGTTGTTGATGCGTTTCACGACGAGCGGCACCGAGTTCGCCGGGTACAGCGACTGGTCCGGGTACATTTCACCGGCGACGTTCGCATCGCCCGCGACTTGCCAGCCCGACAGATAGATCGCCTTGAGGCCGGCCTTGACCTGTTGCATGGCCTGGTTGCCGGTCAGCGCGCCGAGCGAGTTGACGAACGGCTCGTTGTTCACGCTTTCCCACAGCTTTTGCGCACCGCGCTTGGCGAGCGTGTGCTCGACTTGCACCGAGCCACGCAGGCGGATCACGTCGTCAGCCGTGTAGCTGCGCTTCACGCCTTTCCAGCGCGGATCGGTTTCCCATTGCTGTTGAAGTTGCCTGGCTTGTTCTTGACGGGACATGATTTGCTCCTTGGTTGCCTGCAATGGCTGAATGACTCTGTCGACCAGCGTCGCCGCGTGAGCGCTTGTTCTGGTCCGATACAGGAAACTTACAATTTTCGCCAAAGCGGCCAGCCCGGTCGGGCGTTTTGCTTGGCGAAGTCTTATATAAGAGTCTAGGCAAGTCGAAGGCCGCGCAGTAGCCGTCTGAGCATGTTTTTGTGATATTTATTATTATTTATAATCAGTCACTTATGGTCTTTGTTTCACATTGAGAAAAGACTTTTCCCATCTTGCAATAGGTCGTCTTGTGCCTTGCAGCACGATTTTTTACGACGCAAAAAAATTTTCCACATCGTGAAATTTGGGGTGCGCGGCGTACAGGCGAAAAAAAACCGGCGCCTAAGCACCGGTTTTTTCCGACCCACAGACAGCGTAAAGCCGTCCGGGTCTTTTTTAGCTGGCTGCAACGTACCGCATGGGCGCCGCAAAGGGCTGTGTGCCCTGAAGCAGAGTGCGCTCCTGCTCAGTACTGAGCGGCCAATTCGCGGCTAATTAGCTGCCGCGACGCGCCGTACGCGGGCCGTCGCTGCGGCGTGCGCCGTAGCCGCCGTCGCGCGAACCGCCGTAGCCTTCACGCGAACCGCCGCCAAAGCCGCCTTCACGCGAACCACCACCAGCCGACTTGCCGGCCCAGCCGCCGCCATTGCCGCTGCCGCTGCGCGCACCGCCGCCGTTACCGGCCGGCTTGCCCGAACCGCTACCGAAGCGACGGCCACCGCCGTTGCCACCGCCCGGACGGCCGCGGCCGCCAAAGCCAGGACGGCCGTTACCCGACGGAGCCGACTTGCGCGGCTCGAAGCCTTCGACGACATTGACCGGCAGCGGGGTGCGCACGAAGCGCTCGATGCGCTTCAACGCGCCTTGTTCCGCGTGATGCACGAGGCTCACCGCGATACCCGAGCGGCCGGCACGGCCGGTACGGCCGATACGGTGCACGTAGTCTTCGGCAAACTTCGGCAGGTCGTAGTTGAACACGTGCGTGATGCCGGGGATGTCGATACCGCGAGCGGCGACGTCCGTGGCCACCAGCACGCGCACACGGCGCTCGCGCAGGGCTTTGATCGTGCGGTTACGCGCGCCTTGCGGCAGGTCACCGTGCAGGGCGGCCGATTCGAAACCGGCGTCGGCCAGACGGCCAGCCAGCTGGTCAGCGTCCATCTTGGTTGCCGTGAAGACGATAGCCTGGTCGAGGCCCTCGCCGCGCAGCAGATGGTCGAGCAGACGATCCTTGTGATCGCGGTCGTCGACGTAATGAACGGTTTGCGCGATGTTGGTACGTTGCTCCAGACGCTGGACGATCTCGATACGCTCCGGATCCTTCAGCAGGCGGCCGGTCAGCGAACCGATCTTGCCGTCGAGCGTGGCCGAGAACAACATGGTTTGACGCGTAGCCGGCGTAGCGGCAACGATCGTTTCGATGTCTTCGATGAAGCCCATGTCGAGCATGCGGTCAGCTTCGTCGAGCACGAGGATCTGCAGTTGCGACAGATCGATACGGCCGCGTTCCAGGTGATCGATCAGACGGCCCGGCGTAGCGACCAGGATTTCCGGGTTCTTCGCGAGCAGCATCAATTGCTGGCCGTAAGCGACGCCGCCCAGAATGCTGACGGTGCGCAGACGCTTCAGGTGCTTGCCGTACGTGGCGGCAGCGGTGGTGACCTGCATCGCGAGTTCGCGGGTCGGCGTCAGAACCAGCATGGTCGGACGGGCAACCGGTTGCGGGCGGCGCGTGCGGGCGCCGTCGGCCGGACGCGGCTCGCGCGGCTGGCTGGCTTGCGCCTTTTGCAATTGCGAGAAACGCTCGATGGCGGGCAGCATGAACGCGGCGGTCTTGCCCGAACCGGTCGGGCTCGAGACCAGCAGGTCACGGCCGGCGATGCCGGCGGGGATTGCACGTTGCTGAACCGGCGTCGGGGTTTGATAACCAGCGGCGGTCAGGGCAGAGACGACGTCCGGGGACAGACCGAGCGACGCGAACGACGGGCCGGACGGTGCTGCGGCTTCAGCGGCGACGGCTTCCGGAGCGGCAGCAACGGCTGCGGCTTGAGCGGGTGCGTCGGCGAGACCGAGGGCTTGGTCGGCGATGGCGTTCAACGGGCTGCTGGGGGTATTGCTCGAAGTCATGAGAATCCTTGGTAAATCCTTGGTACACACGGAATTAAAACGTCGGCGCCAATCGGCATACCCAAGTCGTCGGATTCAGCGAGCAAAGAAGCAGCGAGCAAATCGAAAAACGGGGGCAGCTCGCGGCAATGAAGGCGAGCTTTTCGTTAGAAGCTGTATCGGATGCGACATGCCAACACGGCGTGCCGCCAGCCTGGGACATGATCGCCCGTAGGGGGCTAGGCAGGAGGGGACAGGTTCTAAACTGGATTGGAGCTAAACGCTACGAGGCGCTGCGCCGCAAAGGCCGCTAGAGGAAAGCCGGGCAAAGCAGTGAAGCGCAGGCAGCATTGTATAGGGTTTTGCTGCACTGCGCCACTATTAGGAATCTTCCTGGCAGAAAAGTTGCAGCGGCCGACTGGACGAATGGCCTGCCATCTCCAATCGGGCCGCCGGGTAAGCCTTCGGCGCCAGCTCAGGCCGAGGCGCCGCTCTTCAGCGATTCGACCAGTTCGACATATTGCTGCTTCGCGGCTTCCTCCGCCGTGCCTTTGAGCGCGGCCCACGCGTCATACTTGTATTTGCCGACGATGTCGGTGAAACCCGGCTTGTCGCCGTGAACATCGCCTTCGCTAGCCTGTTTGAAGAGGGCGTACAGCCGCAGCAGCGTGAGGTTGCCCGGGCGCTCCGGCAGTTGTTTCACATCTTCCTGAGCCTGAGTGAACTGCGTATTGATGTCGGTCATGGTCGTTTTGCCCGCCGGGCGGGACAGGGGTGAAGGTCGGCTGACGATCATAGCAATTGCATGCCGCTGCGGGGCTGAGGGCTTATTCCAAACACAGGACGCGGGGCTTGGCGCGAAGCGCGGACCATCCAGGACGCGAGCCGGTTCAATCCGGGGCGCGAGCCAAACCACATTTGCGCGCGCAGTGCCGATTACAATACGGTCCATGACTCAAACTGTGCTCCTCGCCCTCGATACCTCGACCGAATTCTGCTCGGTAGCGCTTCTGTCGGTTGCCGGCCATGCTGCCGGCGTCGCAACTGGAGAGACCCGCGCCGAGCCGCGCGTCTGGATGCGCCACGAGCAAACCGGCGCGGTTTCCAGCACGCGCCTGCTCCCCGCCATTCGCGAACTGTTCGACGAAGCCGGCCTGACGCTGGCGGACTGCGACGCTATCGCTTTCGGCTCCGGTCCGGGCTCGTTCACTGGTCTGCGTACGGCGACCGGCGTCGCCCAAGGTCTCGCATTCGGCCTGAACCTGCCGGTCGTGCCGATCAGCACGCTGCTTGTCTGCGCTGAAAGCGCCCGCCTGCGCGATCCGTCGGCCGCGCGCGTGCTCGCCGCGCTCGACGCCCGCATGGACGAGATCTACTGGGCCGACTACGCCTGGGACGACGCGCAAGGTGAATGGCGCACCGTGCAGAGCGCTTCGCTCGACGCGCCGGACCGGCTCGTGTTGCCCGACGTCCCGTTCACGCTGGCAGGCAACGCCGCCGCGGCCTTCGGCGCGCGGCTGCCGGCGCTCGCGGCGGCGCGCAGCGTCGACGGCGAAGCGCTGCCGCACGCCGTGCCGCTCGCCCACGCTGCGCTGCGCGCGTTGCGCGCCGGCCGCACGGTGCCCGCCGATCAGGCCGCGCCGGAGTACGTGCGCGACAAGGTTGCGCAGACCACGGCCGAGCGGGTCGCCGAGAAAGCTGAAAAGGCGGCCAGACTCGCGCACGACGCGGCTCACGGCGAGGGCCGGCAATGAGTGGCGTGTTGCTCGCGGACCGCTATATGTCGCCGATGACCGAGGGCGATCTCGACGAGGTCGCCGCCATCGAAAAGATCGCTTATGAGTTTCCGTGGAGCCGGGGCAATTTCGGCGACTCGCTGCGCAACGGTTACTTCGGCGTCTGTCTGCGCCATGTCACGGGCACCTTGATTGGCTATTGCGTGTTGATGCCGGTGGTCGACGAAATGCATCTGCTCAATCTGTGCGTGACGCCCGCGGCGCAAGGCGCCGGCGCCGGACTCGCGCTGCTGCGCGAAGCCGTGCGGATCACCCGCGCCGAAAAGCTCGACGGCTTGCTGCTCGAAGTGCGGCCGTCGAATCATCGGGCGATCCGGTTGTATGAGCGCTTCGGGTTTGCTTCGATTGGGCGGCGCAAAAATTATTATCCGGCGCGGCATCGCAGCCGGGAGGACGCCATCGTAATGCGTTTCTCGTTTGCCACGGAGGGCGCAGATGGCGCTGCATGAATCGGTACTGGAAGAATTCGGACTCGCGCCGCTGTGGGTGCGTCGCGGAATGGCTGCGGCCGAGCAACCGGCTGTTGTCGAAGCGCAAGCCGAAGGCTTAGCGGGGCAGGGCACTGGCGACGTGGCCGGCTCGGGCACGCGTCGTGACGATGCGCACGGGTCGCAGCCCACCGCACGCGCGCAGCCCGCCGCGGCTGCCGTCACGCGCCCGCTGGAGACTGTGCGTGCGCCGGAAACCGCGCCATCCGCCGTGCGCTTCCAGCAAACCGCACCGTCTGCCGTGCGTCCGCAGCAAACCGCGTCGTTCGCAGCGGGAACGCCGGAAACCTCGTCGTTCGCGTTGCCTGCGCCTGAACCCGCACCGTCCATGCTACGGGCGCCGGCAAGCGCCTCGGCCGCCCCACACGCGGGCGAGGCGCGAAGCGCCGACGCCGCGCACGGCGAACGCCACGTGCGGCCCGCGCAAGACGCAGCGCAGGCAGCGCAAGAGCGGTCGCAAATGCCCGCTGAAACGCGTCACCCAATACCCCAGCCGCCGCCATCACGCATGCCCGAGCCGCCGGTTTTCGACGCGCCACCGGACGACGATTTCGCGTGGTTCGACGACCTGCCGACCCACGCGCCCGCGGACGCCCGTAGCGAGGCGCCCGCAGCTCCCGCAATCCACACGCTCGACTGGGACGCGCTAAGCGAGCGCGTCGCCGCCTGCCGCCTTTGCCGTCTATGCGAGAAGCGCACGAATACGGTGTTCGGCGTCGGCGACCGCGGTGCTGACTGGATGCTGATCGGCGAAGCGCCGGGTGAGAACGAAGACCGTCTGGGCGAGCCGTTCGTCGGCCAGGCCGGCAAGCTGCTCGACAACATGCTGCGTTCGCTGACGCTCGCGCGCGACACCAACGTGTACATCGCGAACGTGATCAAATGCCGGCCGCCTGGCAACCGCAATCCCGAACCGGACGAAGTCGCGCGTTGCGAGCCGTATTTGCAACGTCAGGTGGGGCTGGTCAAGCCGAAGCTGATCGTCGCGCTCGGCCGCTTTGCGGCGCAAAGTCTGCTGAAAACCGACGCGAGCATTTCGTCGCTGCGTGGTCGCGTACACGAGTACGAAGGGGTGCCCGTGATCGTCACCTATCATCCCGCGTATCTGCTGCGCAGTCTGCCCGACAAGGCGAAAGCCTGGGCCGACCTGTGCCTCGCGCGCGACACGTGGCGTGCGGCGGGCGGTGCGCCGTCGAACGCGTCGAAGTGACGGCTGCCGAGGGGCCGGCGGCCGGTTCCACCGGCGCACCCGGCATGGATGCCGCGAGCCGCGCTGCGCTGCTCGACACTTTGCATGATCCCGCCGTGCGCGATCTCGCCTGGTTATTGCTGAGCGCCGATCTGTTGCGCCCGCAACCACCGGTGGGCATCCTGGCGAATCCCTTCGATACGCCGCAGGAAGCGCAGGCGAGCGTCGCGTGGCTGCGCGCGCTCGACGACGCGCCCGAACCCTTGCATCGCGATCTCGCGGCGACGCGCATCACGCGTCTCGGCCGCTATGCCGAACGGCTGCTCGGCTGGTTTCTGCAACATGGGCCGGCGGCGCGACTGGTGGCCGCGGGCGTGCCCTTGCGCCGCGCGGGCGTCACGCTCGGTGAATGCGATTTTCTGGTCCAGACGCGGCGGGGCGCGCGTCTGCATTGGGAACTGGCCGTGAAGTGCTATCTGCACGCCGGCGAAGCACGCGGGGAGTTGGCTGCGGTGTTACCCGCGCAGTCACCGGCGCGGTTACCAAGAGAGTCACCCACGGGGCTATCCGACTACGTTGGCCCGAATCTGAAAGACCGTTTCGACCTCAAGCTCGCCCATGTGCTGAATCACCAGTTGCCGTTGAGCGCGCGTGAGGAGTTCGCATCGGTCGGCTATCCGGGGCCGTGGACGCCGCAGATGTTCATCAAAGGCTGGCTGTTTTACCGGCACGGCGAAACTCCGCTCGATCCCGTCGAACTCGATCCAGCGCATGGCCGTGGCTGGTGGGTGACGCGCAGCGATTGGCCGGCCTTCGCTGCAGGCAACACGCAAAAGTGGCGGCCTTTGCCGCGGCTGGAATGGCTTGCGCCGCGGCGTCATTCAGCTGACGACGCGCAGGCCGCAGGATTGGTTTTTGTCGATGCGCAGACTCTCGCCGGGCAAACCTCGCATCAGCATGGACCGGCGATGGTCGCCGCGTTCACCGAAGATGGCGTGGGCAACCTGATCGAGCGCTCGCGCGGCTTCATCGTGCCGGACGAGTGGCCCGAGCAGGCACAAAACTACGCGCGCGAGCAGCAGCGGGGAAGCGGAGAGACCGGCGCGTAATATGGCCGCAGACGCAGACGGCGAACCCACGCGGCCGACCCAACCGGTCAGCCCCGCCCACGCCCCCCTCACCACCACCGATAAAAATGATGCACCGGCCCGACGCCGCTGCCGACGTCGAGTCGATCGCTCGCCTGCAGCGCGCCGGTCAGATACTGCTTCGCGTCGGCGACGGCGCTCGCCAGATCGCCGCGTTGCGGAATCAGCGCCGCGATCGCCGACGACAGCGTGCAGCCCGTCCCGTGCGTATTCTTCACCGGCACGCGCGGGCCGCCCAGACGCAGCGTGCCGCTCTCCTGCACCAGCCAGTCCGGACTATCCGTCGCGCTCAGATGGCCGCCTTTCATCAGCACCGCACGCGCACCGAGCGCGCGCAGCGCTTCGCCTTGCTCGACCATGCCCGCTTCATCGGTCGCGGCCGGCACACCGAGCAGCGCGGCGGCTTCCGGCAAATTCGGCGTCAGCAGATCGGCGAGCGGCAGCAATTCGTCGCGCACCGCCGCGACCGCGTCGGGCAGCAGCAACGCGTGATTGCTCTTGGAAATCATCACCGTGTCGAGCACGATGTGCTTCGGCTTGTGCCGGCGCAGCGCGTCGGCCACGGCACGCGCGATCGGCGCGTTCGCCAGCATGCCGATTTTCACGGCGTCGATGCGGATGTCGTCGAACACCGCGTCGAGTTGCGCGGTAATGAAACCGGGGTCCGGCGCGTGAATCGCGGTGACGCCGCGCGTGTTCTGCGCGGTGAGCGCGGTGATCACGCTCGCGCCATACGCGCCGAGCGCCGAGAAAGCCTTCAGGTCGGCCTGGATACCGGCGCCGCCGCCGGAATCGGAACCGGCGATCGTCAGCACATTGGGAATCGGTTGAGTCATGGCAAAGCGAGGAAGGAGGAAGGCGCGGGCCCCGAGGTGAGCGGACAACTCGGCGCGGGTCAGTGCTTGGCTTCGCCGATCAGCGCGACCGAGTCGAACGCGCGCTGGTTGGCCTGGTGGCGCCGCATGACGAACCACATCATCACGCACACGAAGGTGCCGAACAGCACGATCACCGCCGTGACCGGCACGTCGAGCCAGACCAGCACGGCGTAGAGGCACAGCATCACGAGCACGGAAAGGTTTTCGTTGAAGTTCTGCACGGCGATCGAGTGACCCGCCGACAGCAGCACGTGACCGCGATGCTGGAGCAGCGCGTTCATCGGCACCACGAAAAAGCCCGACAGGCCGCCGACGATCATCAGGAACACATACGCGACGATCAGATAGCCCGGCACATGCATGCGGCCGAAATAGAGGCCCCAATGGGCGGGGAACAGATCGCGGGTGTAAAACGCCATCAGCATCACGGCGATGCCCATCATGATGCCGACCGGCAACACCGAGAGCGACTTTTTCAACGGCACGCGCGAGGCCGCGAAAATCGCGCCGGCCGCCACGCCCACGGCGACCACCGCCTGCAGGATGGCCGCCTCGGAGAGCGACATGCTGAGCGACACTTCGGCCCACTTCAGCACGATGAATTGCAGCGTCGCGCCGGCGCCCCAGAACAGGGTGGTGACGGCGAGCGAAATCTGCCCGAGCTTGTCGCGCCACAGCACGAGAAAACAGTCGGCGAAATCGGTGACGAGTTTGATCGGGCCGCGCTCCTGTTTCGGATAACGGGCGCCGGTGTCGGGAATGCGCAGATTGAACAGGGCGGCGATCACATAGATCACCATGATCACCAGCATCGCCGCCTCGGCGGGCGTGTTGACGGTGGGAATGTGATGCCGCAGGATCGGCGCGGCAATATGCGGGCTGATGAGCGCTCCGCCGAGCACGGTGCCGAGAATGATCGAGCCGACCGTCGTGCCTTCGATCCAGCCGTTCGCGGCGACCAGCCGGTCAGGCGGCAGCAGCTCGGTGAGAATGCCGTATTTGGCGGGCGAATAGGCCGCCGCGCCGAAACCCACGATGCCATACGCAATCAACGGATGCGCGCCGACCAGCATCGTGATGCAGCCGACCACCTTGATCGTGTTGGTGACGAACATCACGCGTCCTTTCGGACGGGAATCGGCGAAGGCGCCCACGAAGGCGGCGAGAACGACGTACGACAGCACAAAGAACAACTTGAGCAGCGGTGTCATCCAGTTCGGGGCGTGAAGATCTTTCAGCAGTGCGATAGCGGCGATCAGAAGCGCATTGTCGGCCAGCGACGAAAAAAACTGCGCGGCCATGATGGTGTAAAAACCTTTTTTCATCTGATGCGATGCTGTCCTCGCTGCGGTCTGTCCGCCCCGGCCGCTGGTTGAGCGTCCGGGCTTATGCCGTTCGAAATGGGTTGTGCGCACGGCTTTATATCATGAAAATAGCTGGATTCGGACTAGCAAAATCCTTGATCGCACCGCCCAGCGGGCTGCCGAGCGCTGAAAACGCCCTGTAAGCCGCTGATTCGCAAGCGTCTTTACGAAAATATCCCATGCCGCGCCCCCTTTCAGCCACGATTCATACCTCCGCTCTCGCCAACAACCTGGCCGTCGCCCGGCGCCACGCGCCGAAATCCAAAATCTGGGCTGTCGTCAAGGCCAATGCTTACGGGCATGGCCTTGCGCGCGTCTTCCCGGGCCTGCGCGCCACCGACGGCTTTGGGTTGCTGGACCTCGAAGAAGCCGTGAAGTTGCGTGAATTGGGTTGGGCCGGGCCAATTCTTCTACTCGAAGGCTTCTTTCGCCCGACCGACATCGACGTGATCGACCGTTACAGCCTGACCACCGCGCTCCATTCGGACGAACAGTTGCGCATGCTCGAAATGGCGCGGCTGTCCAAACCGGTCAACATCCAGCTGAAGATGAACACTGGCATGAACCGCCTCGGTTACACGCCGGAGAAGTTCCGTGCCGCGTGGGAACGCGCGCGCGCCTGCCAGGGCGTCGGCCAGATCACCCTGATGACCCATTTCTCGGACGCCGACGGCGATCGCGGCGTCGACTATCAGGTGGAGGCGTTCGAGCGCGGCGCGCAGGGCATTGCCGGCGCGCGCAGCCTGGCGAATTCGGCGGCCACGCTGTGGCATCCGGCCACGCACTTCGATTGGGTGCGTCCGGGCATCATCATGTACGGCGCGTCGCCCTCCGGCGTCCACGCCGCGATCCACGGCACCGGCTTGCAGCCGGCCATGACGCTCGCCTCGGAATTGATCGCCGTGCAAACGCTCAGCGAAGGCCATACGGTCGGCTACGGTTCGTCGTTCAAGGCGCGCGGCCCGATGCGCATCGGCGTGGTGGCCTGCGGCTACGCGGACGGCTATCCGCGCGTCGCGCCGGAAGGCACGCCGGTGATTGTCGACGGCGTGCGCACGCGGGTCGTCGGCCGCGTGTCGATGGACATGCTCACCGTCGACCTGACGCCGATTCCGACCGCCAACGTCGGCTCGCGCGTCGAGCTGTGGGGTAACGCGCTGCCGATCGACGACGTCGCCCAGGCATGCGGCACCATCGGCTACGAGCTGATGTGCGCCGTGGCGCCGCGCGTGCCGGTGCGCGCGGAGTAAAGGTCGCGAAGTAAAGGTCGAACATGGGCGCGGGCTGGTGCCTCGCGCCCAGCGGAAGTTCCAATCCAAAGAACAGCAACACAGGCAACAAGCGCGTGGCTAAACCCAAGACGGTGTACATCTGTAGTGAATGCGGCGGGCAATCGCCGAAATGGGCCGGCCAGTGCCCCTCATGCAATGCCTGGAACACGTTGGTCGAGTCGGTGGCGGAAGCGCCTTCCACGCACCGCTTCCAGTCGCTCGCGAAGAGCGCGCCGGTGCGCCGTCTCGCCGATATCGAAGCGTCCGACGTGCCGCGCTTTTCCACCGGCGTGAGCGAGTTCGACCGCGTGCTCGGCGGTGGTCTGGTGCCGGGCGGCGTGGTGCTGATCGGCGGCGATCCGGGCATCGGCAAATCGACGCTGTTGCTGCAATCGCTTGCGGAAATCGCCGCTGACAAACGCGCGCTTTACATCAGCGGCGAAGAATCCGCCGCGCAGATTGCGTTGCGCGCGCAACGACTTTCGCTGCTGGAGCCGGGCTCGAAGGCGAGCGAACTGCAACTGCTGGCCGAAATCCAGCTCGAAAAAATCCAGGCGACGATCGCCGAGCAGCGACCCGATGTCGCGGTGATCGACTCGATCCAGACGGTCTATTCCGACGCGCTGACTTCCGCGCCGGGCTCGGTCGCCCAGGTGCGCGAGTGCGCGGCGCAGCTCACGCGCATCGCCAAGCAGTCGGGCACCACCATCATCATGGTCGGCCACGTGACCAAGGAAGGCGCGCTGGCGGGGCCGCGCGTGCTGGAACACATTGTCGATACGGTGTTGTACTTCGAAGGCGACACGCATTCGTCGTATCGTCTCGTGCGCGCGATCAAGAACCGTTTCGGCGCGGTGAATGAGCTCGGCGTGTTCGCCATGACCGAGCGCGGCTTGCGCGGCGTGGCCAATCCGTCGGCGCTGTTTCTGTCGCAGCATGAGCAGTCGGTGCCGGGTTCCTGCGTGCTGGTGACGCAGGAAGGCACGCGGCCGCTGCTGGTCGAAGTGCAGGCGCTCGTGGACGCCGCCAACGCGCCGAACCCGCGGCGCCTGGCGGTCGGCCTGGAGCAGAACCGGCTCGCGATGCTGCTGGCGGTGCTGCACCGCCATGCGGGCATCGCGTGTTTCGACCAGGATGTGTTCCTGAACGCCGTGGGCGGTGTGAAGATTACCGAGCCCGCCGCCGACCTGGCCGTGCTGCTCGCGATCCACTCGTCCATGCGCAACAAGCCGTTGCCCAAGGGGCTGGTGGTGTTCGGGGAAGTGGGTCTTGCCGGTGAGATCCGGCCATCGCCGCGCGGTCAGGAGCGTCTGAAGGAGGCCGCCAAACTGGGCTTCTCAGTCGCGGTGATTCCGAAGGCCAATGCGCCGAAGCAGCCGATAGAAGGCTTACAGGTCGTTGCGGTCGAGCGGATCGAACAGGCCATCGACCGGGTCCGAACGCTCGAATAGACGGGGCTCGTGCGCCTCCAGGCGCCCGCCGCTCCGTAATGGCCGGTAAATATCTCCATATTGGCTGTAACCTGCCGGACATTCCTTTTTCCTAAGCTGCAAGGGTTTGCATCCCTTCTGATGCCCGAAAAAGGATCGCGCCTTGAAACAGTCATATGAAACCGTAGCCGAGCGGCCGATACAGGTGCGCGGTTGCCGCGTCTCCGCGCCCATTCGCCAGCCATGGGGCGGCGCCTGCCGGATCGTCGAGTGGATCGACACGGCGGGGCAGATTTCGCGGCGGGTGGTGGCCGAACACGCCACGGCTGCCGAAGTCCGCGCCACGATCGACCGTCATGTGGAAGGCCGCAAGCACATGCTGTACGACGATGAAAAGACGCCGCGTCAGACTTTGCCGCGGCAGACTGCCGCGCGGCGTTGAGGGCGTTGAGGGCGTTGAGGGCGTTGAGGCGCGGCTTCTCCCGCGCGTTACCGGACCAACCGGTCTTCCTCGTCTTCGCCGCGTACGTTTGCCGCATCGTAAGCCTGCGGATTGAACAGCGGATGGCGCGCGGCTTCGGCCGCTGTCAGCACTGGCGAGACACAGCAGTCGAGCGCCTCCAGCATCACCACCCATTCTTCCAGCGGGCGCTTGCCGATCACCTCGGCGAGTTCCTGCGTGAGCGCGGCTGCGTCCGGGCCACCGATGGCCTGGCCGAGACTCCAGTGGCGCGTGGCCCATTCGGGCCGGTCGAGCGCCATGCAGAGCGTTTCCCAGAACTTCAATTCGAGCGCGCCGACCGCGAGCCAGCGGTTATCGAGCGTGCGGTAGAGGTTGTAGCAGGGCACGCCGCCATTCAGCAGACCGGCGCCTGCGGCCGGCGCCGCGCCTTCATTGGCGAGCGCAACCTGCGCCACGACGTTGTGCGCGTAGGTGACGTGCGTCATGGATACGTCGACGAAGCGGCCTGTGCCGCCGCGCGACACCTGCCATAACGCCGCGAGAATCTGCGTGACTGCGCTCAAGGCACCGCCGAGCAGATCGGCAATCTGAAAATTGGGCAGGATCGGCGCGCCGTCACGGCCCGCCAGTTGGTCGAGCACACCCGCGTAGCCGATGTAGTTCAGATCGTGACCGGCGTGATCGACGAATGGACCGCTCGCACCGTAGCCGCTGATCGCGCAATAGACCAGCCGGGGATTGACCGCGCGCAACGTGTCGTAGCCGATGCCGAGCCGCTCCATCACGCCGGGCCGGAAACTCTCGATCAGCACATCCGCTTCGGCCGCGAGCGCGCACAGCACGTTGCGCCCCGCCTCGGATTTGAGGTCGAGTCGCGTTTCGCGCTTGCCGCGATTCACCAGCCGGTAGAACGCGCCGGGCCGCCCGGCCACGCGATCGCTCGACGATTGCATCATCGTGCGGGTGGGATCGCCGGCGCCGGGCGCTTCGATTTTCAGCACGTCGGCGCCCAGCTCGGCCAGCCGCAAGGCGGCCACCGGCCCCGGCAGCAGGCGAGTCAGGTCGAGCACTCGCAAACCTTGCAGCGCGGGCGGCGCGGGACTGGCCGATGAGTTGGTCGATGACTTGGCCGATGAGCCGGCCGATGCCCCGGCCATCGTTGCGGCCGTTGAGACGGATGATGTCGCAGAAGACAAAGCCAACCTCTCGTCGATGCCGGCGCGGACCTAAAACAGCGTGCCGCTAACCGATTTGTTCGAGTTCCTCGTGAGTCTCGAGCCATTCGGCTTCGAGCGCCTCGAGGCGCGCGTTCACGTCTGCCTGACGGCGGATCGCCTCCGTCAGTTTGCTTTTATGGGCGGGCTCGTAACTCGCCGGATCGGCGACGAACGCATCGAGCGTCGCTTTCTCCGCGTTGAGCGTGTCCATTTCCTTTTCGATCTTGGTGATCCGGCTTTGCAGCGGTTTTTTCAGATGCGCGAGCTTCTGGCGCGTTTCGGCTTCGAGGCGCCGCTGTTCCTTGCGGTTGACGCCGTTGTCCGCACCGCCGTCAGCGCCATTGCCGCCGTTCGACGGCGTGCCCGCCTTGAGCGCCGCGCGCTGTTCGGCCGCATGCTGAAGCAGCCAGTCGCGGTAGTCGTCGAGGTCGCCGTCGAACTCCTGCAGGCGATGTTTCGCGACCAGCATGAACTGATCCGTGGTGGCGCGCAGCAGGTGCCGGTCGTGCGACACCAGAATGAGCGTGCCTTCGAACTGGGCGAGCGCCATGGTCAGCGCGTGACGCGTTTCGAGATCCAGGTGATTGGTCGGTTCGTCGAGCAGCAGCAGGTTCGGCTTTTGCCAGATGATCAGCGCGAGCGCGAGGCGGGCCTTTTCGCCGCCTGAGAAGGGCGCGATCTTCGAGGTCGCCATCTCGCCGGAAAAGTTGAAGCTGCCGAGGAAGTCGCGCAATTCCTGCTCGCGCGTGTCCGGGGCGAGGCGCGCGAGGTGCTGCAACGGCGTGTCGTCCGGACGCAGGGTTTCGAGCTGATGCTGCGCGAAATAGCCGATGCGCAGCCCCTTGCCTTCCCGCACGTGGCCGCCGAGCGCCTCGAGCGTGCCGGCGAGCGTCTTGATCAGCGTGGACTTGCCCTGGCCGTTCGCGCCAAGCAGGCCGATGCGCTGCCCGTTCTGGATCGACAGCATGACGTGATCGACGATCGGAATCTCGATGCTGGGTTCGTCTTCGCTGCGATAGCCGCAGCGCACGTCTTCCATCACCATCATCGGATTCGGCGCGGAATCGGGCGTGCGAAACTCGAACGTGAACGGCGAGGCCGCATGCGCCGGCGCGATCAGCTCCATCTTTTCCAACGCCTTGACGCGGCTTTGCGCCTGGCGCGCCTTGGTGGCCTGCGCCTTGAAGCGGTTGATGTAACTCTGCAAATGCTCGACCGTGCGCTGCTGTTTCTCGTACGCGCTTTGCTGCAACGCGATCTGCTGCGCGCGCAGCACTTCGAATTGCGAGTAATTGCCGCCGTAGCGCTTGATCTGCTGCTGCTCCAGATGCAGCGTGACGTTGCATACGGAATCGAGGAATTCGCGGTCGTGCGAGATCACGATCAGCGTGCCCGGATAACGGGCCAGCCAGTCTTCCAGCCAGACGATCGCGTCGAGATCCAGGTGGTTGGTCGGTTCGTCGAGCAGCAGCAGGTCGGAGCGGCACATCAGCGCCTGCGCGAGATTCAGCCGCATGCGCCAGCCGCCCGAAAAGCTGCTGACCGGTTCGCGTGTCTGGTCGAGCGTGAAGCCGAGCCCTAGCAGCAGGGCTTCGGCGCGCGCGGGCGCGGTGTAACCGTCGGCGTCGGCGAATGCGGCGTGCGCCTCGCCTTCGGCCGCGCCGTCATGGGCGGCGGAGGCGGCGGCAATGCGCGCTTCGATCGTGCGTAAGGCGGCGTCGCCATCCAGCGTGTAGGCGAGGGCGGTTTTGTCCGCGGCCGGCGTTTCCTGCGCGACGTGCGCGATCTGCCAGGTCGGCGGGATCGAAAAATCGCCGCCGTCCGCATGCAGCTCGCCGCGCAGCACGGCGAACAGCGTCGACTTGCCCGCGCCGTTCGCCCCCACCAGGCCGGCCTTTTCGCCGGGGTTGAGGGTGAACGTGGTGTTGTCGAAGAGCGGCTTGGTGCCGCGCGCTAGGCTGAACTGGTTAAAGCGGATCACGAAGAGGCCGACTGGAGAAAACCGCTATTTTAGACTGCCGGGGCTGACACCGGGCGCTCAGCCGGGATCGGCCATTCGGCCGACTGTATCGGCGAAGCTTTTGGCATAGACTGACGGCTTTTACGGGGGGAGCACATGGCATCGATTTATTCGTTTTCGGCGCGCACGCTGGGTGGCGAGGAAGTGAGCCTTGGGCAGTATGACGGCAAGGTTTTGCTGATCGTCAATACGGCAAGCGAATGCGGGTTCACGCCGCAGTACGCCGGCTTGCAAAAGCTGTACGACACCTACGCGGCGCGCGGGCTCACGGTACTCGGTTTTCCCTGCAACCAGTTCGGCAAGCAGGAGCCGGGCGACGCCGCGCAGATCGGCAGCTTCTGCGAAAAGAATTACGGCGTGACGTTCCCGATGTTCGACAAGGTCGACGTGAACGGTGCGAACGCGCATCCGCTGTTCCGCTACCTGACCGGTGAAGCGCCGGGCGTGCTCGGTCTGGAGGCGATCAAGTGGAATTTCACCAAGTTTCTGATCGACCGTGACGGCAACGTGGTGAAGCGTTACGCGCCGCTGACGAAGCCCGAGGCGATTACCGAGGATATCGAAAAGCTGCTGTGAGACGCGGTGGGAAACAAGAGTTGGCCTCGCGTCGTCGCTAAAGGCCGGTACTGCTGCGATACGGCTGCAGCGCAAGTGCAATTACGCCCTTGGGTTAGTCCTGGGCGTGAGTCCTTAGCGCGGCTGCCTTGCTGGACTGCTTAGAATCGGCAGCCGGCCGGCTGGGCGCGGGCGCCGACTTCAGATTCACGCCGTTGCGGCGAATCAGCGCTGTTTGCAGCAGCGCGGCCTCACAGAATTGGCGAAAAGAGCCGCGCCACATGCATGAGCACGCGCTTTAAAGCGCTTGCCTGCCGGTACTCGTTGCGGTCGATTTCGCGCGATTCGGCGAAGTCGGCCAGCAGCATCGTTTCGACCTCTTCGGCGAAGCCGCGATCCACGGTCAGCACCATGATCTCGAAGTTCAGGCGGAACGAGCGGTTGTCGAGGTTGGCGCTGCCGACTGCCGCGGCCACGCTGTCGATCAGCACGACCTTCTGATGCAGGAAGCCCGGCTGGTAGCGGAAGATCCGGATGCCCGCGCGCAGCGAGTCATACGCATACAGCTTCGAGGCCGCGAATACGACGAGGTGATCGCGCCGGCTCGGAATCAGAATGCGTACGTCCACGCCGCGCAGCGCCGCGAGCCGTAATGCCGAGAACACGGCTTCATCGGGAATCAGGTAGGGCGAGGTGATCCAGATCCGCTCGCGCGCCGCATTGATCGCTTCGACGAAAAAGAGCGAGCAGGTCTCCTGCTTGTCCGCCGGGCCGCTCGGCACCACGAGGCAATGCATGCCCTGGCCGCCATCAGGCTGGATGGCCGGAGGGGGCGGCATGTCGAATTCGGGCAACTGCTGCGTGGCCCAGTGCCAGTCTTCGGTGAAGACGAACTGAATGCTTGCGACCGCTGGGCCGCGCACTTCGATATGCGTATCGCGCCATGGCGAAAGTGGTGGCTTGCCGCCGAGATATTCCACGCCCACGTTGTGTCCGCCGACAAACGCGCGTTCGCCGTCCACCGAAACGATCTTGCGGTGATTGCGGAAGTTCACCTGCAGACGGTTGACGAAGCGGCGATGGGTGGCGAACGGATGCGTCTCCACGCCGCCCGCGCGTAGCGCCGCCACATAGCGGTGAGGCAGATCGAAGCTGCCGATGCTGTCGTACAGGAAGTAGACGCGCACGCCCTGTTTTGCTTTCGCAATCAGTGCGTCTTTGAGCATCTCGCCGAGCGCGTCGTCGCGCACGATGAAGAACTGCACGATTACGTAACGGCGCGCATTCTCGATCGCCTCGAAGATGGCCTCGAAAGTCGCCGCGCCGTTGACCAGTGTGCGCACCGTGTTGCCGGGCAGAAACGGCATGCCGCCAAGACGCGTGAGCGAATGCACGAGCCTGCCGCCCAGCTCCAGCGTGGGCAGGTTCGCCGACGAAGCGCGCGTGTCCCATTCCGGCGGATGCGCGCGTGTGCGCAGCAGTTCGTTTTCGACGCGGCGCGCGTCCGCATAGCCGGCAAACTTGCTGCGGCCGAGGAACAGATACGGGATCAGCGTCAGATAGGGCATTGCGACCAGCGACACGGCCCACGCAATCGCGCCTTGCGATGTGCGGGTGTTCAGAATCGCATGGCACGCCGCGACCACGCCGAGAATATGGCAGAGGCCGACCAGCGTGCCGATGTGAAGCAGGTCGAATTGCATAGGTGGACGAAGGGTTGGCGAGGGGCTGGCCTGGCTGGCTCGATGAGCGCCGGGTAGCTGAGCTCGCCCATCTTACCGAACGCGCGTGCATTCGGGGCGCGTGCGGCTCGAGGCGGGTGGTTTTGCTGCGCGAGCGCAGCAAAACTTTAGACCGGCAAATCGGCCGCCTGAATCAGGAACACGTTGTCGTCGCCGGCGCTGGTCGACAGCCAGACGAGATCGAGGCCGCCGAACGCCGCTTCCACGTGCGCGCGCTCATTGCCGATTTCCACCACCAGCACGCCTTCATCGGTCAGCCAGTTGCGCGCTTCGGCGATGATCCGGCGCACGATGTCCATGCCATCGGCGCCACCTGCCAGCGCCATATCCGGCTCGTGCTTGTACTCGGCAGGCAGTTCCTGCATGGACGCTGCGTTCACGTACGGCGGGTTGGTGATGATCACGTCGTAGCGGCGCTCGGCGAGCGGCGCATACAGATCGCCTTCGAACAGGGCGATGCGGTCGTCGAGCTTGTAGTCCGTGACGTTGCGCGTGGCGACTTCCAGTGCGGGCGCGGACAGATCCACCGCATCGATATCCGCGTTCGGGAACGCATGGGCCGCGAGAATCGCGAGGCAGCCGGAGCCGGTGCACAACTCCAACACGGCGCTCACCTGTTCGGGATCTTCCACGTAGGGCTGCAAACCGTCCTGCAGCAGTTCGCCGATGAACGAGCGCGGCACGATCACGCGTTCGTCCACATAGAAGCGGAAGCCGTGCATCCACGCTTCCTGCGTGATGTAGGCGGCCGGCACGCGCTCGGTGGCGCGGCGCTCGATCACGTTCAGCACGGCGTCGATTTCAGCGGCGCTCAAACGCGCGTCGAGAAACGGCTCCAGCAGATCGAGCGGCAGATGCAGCGTGTGCAGGATCAGATAGGCGGCTTCGTCGTAAGCATTGGCCGAACCGTGGCCGAACGACAGATCGGCCTGGTTGAAACGCGAAACCGCGAAACGCAGCAGGTCGCGAACGGTGGAAAACGGGAGCGTCATCGCAATAGTCCTTGGGTCACGCAATCAGTTGTTCGAGCACGCGGCGGTACACGTTTTTCAGCGGCTCGATGTGTGCGACTTCGATATGTTCGTCGATCTTGTGGATGCTGGCGTTCAGCGGGCCGAATTCGATCACCTGCGGGCAGATGCGCGCGATGAAGCGGCCGTCCGAGGTGCCGCCGGTCGTCGACAGTTCGGTGGTCACGCCGGTTTCGTCCTTGATCGCCTTGGCAAGCGCGTTCGACAGATCGCCGCGCGGCGTGAGGAACGGCAGGCCGCTCACGGTCCATTGCAGATCGTAATCGAGCTCGTGTTTGTCGAGAATCGCGTGCACGCGCGCCTGCAAACCTTCCACCGTGCTCGCCGTCGAAAAACGGAAGTTGAACATCACGTCCGCGTGGCCGGCAATCACGTTGGTCGCGCCGGTGCCGCTGTGAATGTTCGACACTTGCCACGTGGTGGGCGGGAAATATTCGTTGCCGTCGTCCCAGCGCTCCGCCACCAGTTCGGCGAGCGCGGGCGCGAGCAGATGCACCGGATTTTTCGCCAGATGGGGATAGGCGATATGGCCTTGCACGCCCTTGACGATCAGCTTGCCGGACATCGAACCGCGCCGGCCGTTTTTCACCATGTCGCCGAGCTGCGCGCTCGAAGTCGGTTCGCCGACAATGCAGTAGTCCATGCGTTCGCCGCGCGCCTGCAGCGCCTCGACGACCTTGATGGTGCCGTCGGTGGCGGGGCCTTCTTCGTCGCTCGTGATCAGGAACGCGATCGAGCCGCGATGCGCCGGGTGCGCGGCGACGAACTCCTCGCTCGCCACCACGAAGCCCGCGATCGACGCTTTCATGTCCGCCGCGCCGCGGCCGTACAGCTTGCCGTCACGCTGGGTCGGCTCGAACGGCGCCGAGTGCCACTGTTCGAGCGGGCCGGTCGGCACCACGTCGGTATGGCCGGCGAACGCGAGCAGTTTGCCCTCAGTGCCGTCGACGCCGCGTTTCACGGCCCACAGGTTGGTCACGCCGTTCGATTCGATCGTCTCGTGCTCGAAGCCGAGCGCGGCCAGGCGTTCGATCAGGAGGCGCTGGCAATGCTGGTCGTCGGGCGTGACGGACGCGCGCGCGATCAGTTGTTCGGTAAGGGCGAGGGTGCCGGACATGGATTCGATACAAGCCACTTTAAAATGAAAAAATGCCGGCTGGCGGTTGAACACCGCAGCCGGCAACAGCTTTTGAGCCACGCGACCAGGGCCGCGTTTTACTACGTTTTGCGTTCGCGGCGCCGGCGCATGGACTCGCGCCAGACGGCTAGCAGATCCGGCGGCGCTCAACTCCCCGTGCGCCGGATCCGACGAACAGTGCTGCTCTTACGCAAACAGCGCTTCGTATTCGTCCGCGGAAAAACCGAGCGACTTGACCCGGCCGTTGACCACCAGCACCGGCCGCTTGATCACCGACGGCTTGTGGATCATCAACGCGATCGCGCCCGATTGCGTGTCCGCGGCCGCCTTCATGTCGTCGGAAAGGGCCCGCCACGTGGTGCCGCGACGGTTCAGCAACGCGTCGAGCTTCACGTCTTTCAACCAGTCCTGCACGAGCGGTTCGGTCACGCCATGCTTCTTGAAGTCGTGGAACTCGAACTCGACGCCGTGCTCTTCCAGCCACACGCGGGCTTTCTTCACGGTGTCGCAGTTCGGGATGCCGTAGACGACGGTTTTGGTGCCGCGCGCCATCAGTCGCCTCGCAGCAGCTCGTTCAGGCCGACCTTCGCACGCGTCTTGGCGTCGACCTTCTTCACGATCACGGCGCAGTAGAGGCTGTGCGAACCGTCTTTCGACGGCAGGTTGCCCGCCACCACCACCGAACCCGCCGGAATGCGGCCGTATGTGACTTCGCCGGTTTCGCGGTCGTAAATCTTCGTGCTCTGGCCGAGGTACACACCCATCGAGATCACCGAATTCTCTTCGACGATCACGCCTTCCACCACTTCCGAACGCGCGCCGATGAAGCAGTTGTCTTCAATGATGACCGGGTTCGCCTGCAGCGGCTCCAGCACGCCGCCGATGCCCACGCCACCCGACAGGTGAACGTTCTTGCCGATCTGCGCGCACGAACCGACGGTGGCCCACGTGTCGACCATCGTGCCTTCGTCCACGTACGCGCCGATGTTGGTGTACGACGGCATCAGCACGACGTTCTTCGCGATGAACGAGCCGCGGCGCGCAATGGCGGGCGGCACCACGCGAAAGCCGCCGGCGGCGAAGTCTTCAGCGGTGTAGTTGGCGAACTTGGACGGCACCTTGTCGTAGAACTGCGAGTAACCGCCGGCCGGCATCGGCGCGTTGTCTTCCAGGCGGAACGACAGCAGCACGGCTTTCTTCAGCCACTGATTGACGACCCAGTCGCCGTCTTTCTTCTCGGCGACGCGCAGTGCGCCCTTGTCCAGTTGCTCGATGGCGTGGGCGACGGCTTCGCGCACGTCGGCCGGAGCGGCCTTCGGCGACAGTTCGGCGCGGTTTTCCCAGGCGGTGTCAATGATCTGCTGAAGTTGTTGCGACATATGCGTGCTTTATCGAAGAGTTGAAGTCTGAAGAAGGGGTGCGGTGCGCGAGGGTTGCAATCAGTGAAGACTCAACCCGCCAGCGCACGGCAAAAGTCGACGATCCGCTGCGCGCCTTGCGTGCATTCGTCGACGTCGGCGACGAGCGCCATGCGCACGAAATTGCGGCCGGGGTTCACGCCATGCGCAGTGCGCGCGAGGAACGAGCCCGGCAGAACCGTCACATTATAGTCGGCGTAGAGGCGCTGGGCGAACTCGGTGTCCGTGAGACCGGTGCGCGAGACGTCCGCCCACAGGTAGAACGCGGCATCCGGCAGGCGCACGTCGAGCACCTCGGCGAGCATTGGCGTGACCGTGGAAAACTTCTGCACATACTTCGCGCGGTTCTCGCGCACGTGCGCTTCGTCATTCCAGGCCGCGATGCTGGCATTCTGGAACACGGTCGACAAGGCCGCGCCGTGGTATGTCCGGTATAGCAGGAAGCTCTTGAGAATCGCCGCGTCCCCCGCGACGAATCCCGAGCGCATGCCCGGCACGTTCGAGCGCTTGGACAGGCTCGACAGCATGATGAGCCGCTCGAACCCGCGGCCGAGCTTGTGGGCCGCTTCCAGACCGCCGAGCGGCGGGCTGGCTTCGTCGAAATAGATTTCGGAGTAGCACTCGTCCGAGGCGATCACGAAACCGTAGCGGTCCGACAGCGCGAACAGCTCGCGCCAGTCGTCGAGCGTGAGCACCGCGCCGGTCGGATTGCCGGGCGAGCAGACGTAAAGCAGCTGCGTGCGCGCCCAGATATCGGCTGGCACCGCCGAATAGTCGCAGGCAAAGTTGCGCGCCGGGTCGCTATTGACGAAGTACGGCTGCGCGCCGCCCAGAATCGCCGCGCCTTCGTAGATTTGGTAGAACGGGTTCGGACAGAGTACGATCGCAGGCTCGCTGTCAGCATTCTTTTTCGGGTCGAGCACGGTTTGGGCGAGGGCGAACAACGCCTCGCGCGAACCCGATACCGGCAGCACCTGGGTGGCCGGATCGACCGGCGGCAGGTTGTAGCGCCGTGTAACCCACTTCGCGATCGCCTCGCGCAGAGCAGGCGTTCCAATCGTGGCCGGATACGCGGACAAACCGCCGAGCGAGGCCACCACGGCGTCGCGGATCAGCGCCGGCGTGGGGTGTTTCGGCTCGCCGATGCCGAAGCTGATATGCGCGAGGCCGGCGTTCGGCGTGACGTCCGCGAAAAGCGCGCGCAGCTTTTCGAACGGGTAGGGCTGAAGGGAGTCGAGTAGCGGGTTCACTGGGCGGATCGAGCCTGATCGAAGATGGGCGCTGACGGATGCAGAAAGAAGCGGCGCACGCGCTGGCGGCGGTAAAGCGCAAAAACACGCTCGAAAGATGGCAGCAGCGGCGAGCGAATGATTATAGCGTGGTGAGCCTGGCGTGGCGGGCCTACCGTGGCGCAGGGTTTCGCGGGCGGGCCTGAGCCGGCGGCGCCGCGCCACGCCAGGCCCGGTCAGTTGAGCGGTTAAGCAGATTAGGGACATCGCGCCGGCAAGCACCGGCGCAACCCGCCAGGCGGCGCAGGCAATGCGCTGCAGCGGGAACGACGCGAACCGCAGACGGTTCGCGCAAGCAAGAAGCAGGAGCAGCAATGTACGCAGCAGTCCCGGAGACATCCGGACACAACAGGCGCAAGAGCGCCGCGGTCCGCGACAGACACACCCCGAACGCCTCCGCAAGGAGTTCCGCACCATGACCAACTGGCTTCGCAACGGTTGGCCCACGCTCGCGATCATGCTGGGCGCGTCGGTGTGGGGAATGATCTGGTATCCATTGCGCATGCTGAATGCGCTCGGCGTGACCGGCACGGCAGCCAGCGCGCTGACGAGCGGCGCCGGCTGCCTGTTCGTGCTGCTGGTGCGGTATCGCGCGCTCAAGACTGTGCGCTGGCACTGGCTGCTGCCCGCTCTCGCGCTGGCCGCGGGCATCACCAACCTCGGCTTCGTGTGGGGTTCGATTCATGGCGAGGTGATGCGTGTGTTGCTGCTGTTCTATCTCACCCCGGCGTGGACCGCGCTCTTCGCGCACTTCATCCTGCATGAGCGGCTCACGTGGTCGGGGGCGGGGCTGGCCGCGCTGTCGCTAGCCGGCGCGATGACCATGTTGTGGTCGCCGCAACTGGGCATTCCCGTGCCGGGCAATCTCGCCGAATGGGCGGGCCTCGCGGGCGGCATGGGCTTTGCCATGAGCAACGTGCTGATTCTCAAGACGAGCCGCGTGTTGCCTGATATGAAGCCGGAAATGCGCACCGCGACGATCTTCGGCGGCGCGGCGATTTTCGGCGCCTGTGCTTCGCTATTCGAGGCGATGCCCGCGCCGCCCACCGGCGCGCATCTCGGCACGGCCGCGTTACTGGTGCTCGGCCTCGGTTTTCTGCTCGCGTCGAACAATATGCTGGTGCAGTACGGGCTCGCGCGCGTGCCGGCCAACCGCGCTTCGATCATCATGCTGTTCGAGATCGTAGTCACGGCGTTGTCGGCGTGGCTTTTCGCCGGCGAGACGCCCGGTCCGCGCGAATGGGCCGGCGGCGTGTGCATCGTGCTGGCCTCGGCGCTGTCCAGTTGGGTGCATCGGACCAAGGCGATGCCGCCCGATCCGGCCATTCAGGAAGAAAGCCTCGTGAATGAACGCAATGCAGACCTCGGCGAGCACAAGGACGGCAAGAACCCTCCACGCGCGATGGTATGATTGCCCCTCATTAGCCGGCACATGCCTCACTGCGTGAAGCCGGCACCCGTGTCCCGAGGGTTCGTTGGGTTTCGCGGGCCGTGTCGCTCTTTCGGCGAACGGCTGGCGCGGCCTTCACGAGCCACCCATTTTTTCCCTTTTCAAACAGCGAAATCGCCGTGCGTCTGACCTCGATCAAACTCGCTGGCTTCAAGTCATTCGTCGATCCCACGCATTTCCAGGTTCCGGGCCAGCTAGTCGGCGTGGTCGGACCGAACGGGTGCGGCAAGTCCAATATCATCGACGCCGTGCGCTGGGTGCTCGGCGAATCGCGCGCCTCCGAGTTGCGCGGCGAATCGATGCAGGACGTGATCTTCAATGGCTCGACCGCGCGCAAGCCGGGTAGCCGCGCCAGCGTCGAACTTGTGTTCGACAATGCCGACGGACGTGCCGCCGGCCAGTGGGGGCAGTATGCCGAAATCGCCGTCAAGCGCGTGCTCACGCGCGACGGCACCTCGAGCTACTACATCAACAATCTGCCGGCGCGTCGCCGGGACATTCAGGACATCTTCCTCGGCACCGGTCTCGGGCCGCGCGCCTACGCGATCATCGGGCAGGGCATGATCGCGCGCCTGATCGAGGCGAAGCCGGAAGAGTTGCGCGTGTTCCTCGAAGAAGCCGCAGGTGTGTCGAAGTACAAGGAACGCCGCCGCGAAACCGAGAACCGGTTGCACGACACGCGCGAGAATCTGACGCGGGTCGAGGACATCGTCCGCGAACTGGGGGCGAACCTCGAGAAGCTGGAAGCGCAGGCGGTGGTCGCCACGCGCTACAAGGAATTGCAGACCGACGGCGAAGAGAAGCAACGGCTCTTGTGGCTGTTGCGCAAGAACGAAGCCGGCAGCGAGCAGGAACGCCAGCAGCGTGCGATCGAACAGGCCCAGATCGATCTCGAAGCGCACACCGCGAAGCTGCGCGAAGTCGAAGCGCAACTCGAAACGCTGCGCGTCGCGCATTACTCCGCGAGCGACGCGATGCAGGGCGCGCAAGGCGCGCTCTACGAGGCAAATTCTGAAGTCAGCCGGCTCGAAGCCGAGATCAAGTTCATCGTCGAATCGCGCAATCGCGTGCAGGCGCAGATCGCCGCGCTGAATGCGCAGCGTGAGCAGTGGCAGTCGCAGGCGCAAAAAGCGCAAGACGATCTCGCGGACGCCGAAGAACAACTGGCCGTTGCCGAAGAAAAAGCCGCGCTGGCCGAAGACGAAGCCGCCGCCAAGCATGACGCGATGCCCGCGCTCGAAGCGCGCTGGCGCGATGCGCAAACGGAGTTGAACGCCGAGCGCGGCGGGATCGCGCAGACCGAACAGGCGCTCAAGCTCGAAGCCGCGCATCAGCGCAATGCCGATCAGCAATTGCAGCAATTGCAGGCGCGTCACGAGCGTTTGAAGTCGGAAGCAGGCGGTCTCGACGCCCCCGACGAAGCGCAACTCGAAGACTTGCGCATGCAGCTTGCCGAGCACGAAGAAATCCTGCACGACGCGCAAACGCGCCTCGCCGACGCGCAGGAAACGCTGCCGCGTCTGGACGGCGAACGCCGCGCCGCGCAGGAGCGCGTGCAGGCGGAAAGCGCGCAGATTCATCAGCTCGACGCGCGCCTCGCCGCGCTCAAGCAGTTGCAGGAAAACGTCCAGACTGAAGGCAAGATCCAGCCGTGGCTCGAAAAGCATGAACTGGGCGGCTTGCCGCGTCTGTGGAAAAAGCTGCATGTCGAAGCCGGTTGGGAAACCGCGCTCGAGGCCGTGCTGCGCGAGCGGCTCGCCGCGCTGGAAGTGTCGAACCTCGACTGGGTCAAGGCATTCGCCACCGACGCGCCGCCCGCCAAGCTCGCCTTCTACGCGCCGCCCGTGGCCGGGCAGCCGTCCGTCACGCCGCCCGCGCTGCGGCCGCTGCTGTCGCTGGTGCGGATCGACGACGCGGGCATCCGCGCGGTGCTCAACGACTGGCTCGGTCTCGCGTTCGTCGCCGACGATCTGCAGCAGGCGCTCGCCATGCGCTCGCAGTTGCCGGAAGGCGGCTCGTTTGTCGTCAAGGCGGGCCATGTGGTGACGCGCGTGGGCGTGCAGCTGTATGCCGCCGACTCCGAACAGGCCGGCATGCTGGCCCGTCAGCAGGAAATCGAAAATCTGGCGCGCCAGGTTCGCGCACAAGCCTTGCTCGCCGACGAGGCGAAGGCCGCTGCGATCCGCGCCGAAGCCGCGCACACGCAAGCCGCCCAAGCCTTGACCGACGTGCGTCAGCAGGCGGAGCGCGCCACGCAGCGGGTGCACGCCTTGCAGATGGACGTGCTCAAACTCACCCAGGCGCACGAGCGTTACACGCAGCGCAGCACGCAGATTCGCGAGGAACTCGAAGAGATCACCGCGCAGATCGAAGAGCAGCGCGCCATGCGTGCGGAGTCGGAAGCGAACTTCGAGCGTCACGATGGTGAGCTGGCCGAATTGCAGGCGCGTTTCGAAGATCATCAGCTGGCGTTCGAGGCGCTCGACGAACAACTCACCGCAGCGCGCGCTCAGGCCCGCGATCTCGACCGCGCCGCCACCGACGCGCGATTTGCCGCGCGTAACATGGCGAACCGCATCGACGAATTGAAGCGCAGTATTCAGGTCGCGCACGAGCAGAGCGAGCGTGTCGCGGCGTCGCTGGAAGACGCGCGCGCCGAGCTGGAAACGATCAACGAGCAGACCGCGCACACCGGCTTGCAGGACGCGCTCGACATTCGCGCCGTCAAGGAAGAAGCGCTGCACGCCGCACGTCTCGAACTCGACGATCTCACCGCCAAGCTGCGTGCCGCCGACGAAACGCGTCTCACGGCCGAGCGCGCGCTGCAGCCGTTGCGCGACCGGATCAACGAATTGCAGTTGAAGGAACAGGCGGCGCGCCTGAACGGCGAGCAGTTCATCGAGCAACTGGCCGCGGCCGGTGTCGACGAGGCGCAATTGCAGGCCAAGCTCACGCCGGACATGAAGCCGTCGTATCTGCAGGGCGAAGTCACGCGCATCAACAATGCGATCACCGCGCTCGGTCCGGTCAACATGGCCGCGCTCGACGAACTGAAGGCGGCGACCGAGCGCAAGTCGTTCCTCGACTCGCAATCGGCCGACCTGAACAGCGCGATCGAAACGCTCGAAGACGCGATCCGCAAGATCGACGCGGAAACGCGCACGCTGTTGCAAGGCACCTTCGACCAGGTGAACCAGCATTTCGGCGAACTGTTCCCGCGTCTGTTCGGCGGCGGCCAGGCGAGGCTGATCATGACGGGCGACGAGATTCTCGACGCCGGCGTGCAGGTCATGGCGCAGCCGCCGGGCAAGAAGAATTCGACGATTCACCTGCTGTCGGGCGGCGAGAAAGCGCTGACCGCCACGGCACTCGTGTTCGCGATGTTCCAGCTGAATCCCGCGCCGTTCTGTCTGCTCGACGAAGTGGACGCGCCGCTCGACGACGCCAATACGGAACGCTTCGCGAACCTCGTGCGTGCGATGTCGGACAAAACCCAGTTCCTTTTCATCTCGCACAACAAGATCGCGATGGAAATGGCGCAGCAGTTGATCGGCGTGACCATGCAGGAGCAGGGCGTGTCGCGGATCGTTGCCGTCGACATGGAAACGGCTGCGGGTTTCGCCCAGAATATCGTTTGAGTTGCGCTTGATTTGCGCTTGAATTGCTTTTGAGTCGACATTCGCGGGTGTCCGCGTTCAGCGCAGCGGCCGTTGGCCGCGCGACACGTGAGCCGGGCGTAGAAGCCGCGCAGATAAAAGAATTGCTGATGGAGCATGCATGGACGAGTTGACACTCGGTTTGATCGGCGCGGGTGCCGTGGTGGTCGGGGGCGTGGTCGTGTACAACGCATGGCAGGGCGCGAAGGTGCGCCGCAAGATGCCGCGGCCAATGCCGGCCGACACCGCCGAGAACTTCGCGCGGGACGATCAGGAGGAACAGAGCCCGTTCATCGAGCCGGCCCGGCCGACCACGCGCCGCGAGCCGGTGGTGGGCGCCGAAGCGGCAGGAGAAACCGCGGCGGCGCGCGTCGAGCCGACTTTCGGCGGGCCCGCTACAGTGGCTGCGCCACTCGATACGCCGGCCGATATTCAGGCCGAGACGACCACGCCGAACGGCTACCCGGAAGCCGAGGGCGTGGCTGAAGCCGAAGGCGGCGAGCACGCGCAGGCCGGCAAGTCCGCGCAAGCCGCTCACCAGACCGACGAACCGGCCGAGCCGATTCTGCCAGCCGCCACGACGATTTCGTCCGCGCCGCCGGCTATCGTCGATCGCCGCATCGACTGTATCGTGCCGATTCGTTTGAATGGCCCGGTCGCTGGCGACAAGGTGATCCCGCTTGCGCAGCGTCTGCGCCGCGCGGGCAGCAAGCCGGTGCATATCGAGGGCAAGCTCGAAGGCGGCGCGTGGGAACTGCTGCAAAACGGCGCGCGCTACGAAGAGTTGCGCGCGGCCGCGCAGTTGGCCAATCGCAGCGGCGCGTTGAACGAACTGGAGTTCTCCGAGTTCGTCACCGGCGTGCAGCAATTTGCCGACGCGCTGGATGCGTCGCCGGAATTTCCCGACATGCTCGAAACGGTGGCGATGGCGCGCGAACTCGACGGCTTCGCCGCGCAGTGCGACGCGCAATTGTCGATCAACGTGCTCTCCGACGGCGCGCCCTGGTCCGCCAACTACGTGCAGGCGATCGCGTCGCAAGACGGGCTGCTGCTGTCGCGCGACGGTACGCGTTTCGTCAAGCTCGACGCGCGGCAAAGCCCGGTGTTCATGCTGCAATTCGGCGACACCAACTTCCTGCGCGACGACCTCACCTACAAGGGCGGCCAGATGATCACGCTGGTGCTCGACGTGCCGGTGGCCGACGAAGACATCCTGCCGTTCCGCCTGATGTGCGACTACGCAAAATCGTTGGCTGAGCGTATTGGCGGGCGAGTGGTCGACGACGGCCGCCGTCCGTTACCGGAGACCGCGTTGCTCGCGATCGAAAAGCAGTTGATGACGCTCTATGCGAAGCTCGAACAGGCGGGGATTCCCGCGGGTTCGCCGGCCACGCGGCGCTTGTTCAGCCAGTAATCTTTTACGTTTTTACCGGTGTCCGCAGCGGCCGCACGATGTGCGGCCGTTGTCGTTTCAGGCGGCGGTTTCGCGCGCGGCCGATGACCGGATGCACCCCGCGCCGAAACTGGCCATTCGGCCGATGTAAAGGGGCACGCTTCCTGCGATAATCCAATGTCTGATTTTCACTGAAGAACCTTCCGACAGCATGGCCCGAACCCCCGTCTCACCCTCCGCTAGCAGTGCCCCGGCAGAGCGCGCCGCGTGGCTGCGCGCGGAACTCGAACGCGCCAATTACGCGTACTACGTGCTCGACCAGCCGGACCTGCCCGACGCGGAATATGACCGGCTGTTCAAGGAACTCGAGCGCATCGAGACGGAACATCCTGACCTGATCGTGCCGGATTCGCCCACTCAACGCGTGGGCGGCGAGGCGGCCAGCGGTTTCGAGCCGGTCGTGCACGATCAGCCCATGCTGTCGCTGAACAACGGTTTCGCGGACGAAGACATCGTTGCGTTCGACAAGCGTATCGGCGACGCGCTCGGCAAGAATGCGAGCGAGCCCCCGGTGCCGGTCGATTACGCGGCCGAACTGAAGTTCGACGGCCTTGCCATCTCGCTGCGTTACGTCGACGGCGTGTTCGTTCAGGCGTCCACGCGCGGCGACGGCACGACCGGCGAGAACGTTACCGAAAACGTCCGCACGATCCGCTCCATTCCGCTCAAGCTCAAGGGCAAACGTGTGCCGGCCGTGCTCGACGTGCGCGGCGAAGTGCTGATGTTCAAGCGCGATTTCGAGCGTCTGAACGAACGTCAGCGGGCTGCTGAACAGAAGGAGTTCGCCAACCCGCGCAATGCGGCGGCAGGCAGTTTGCGGCAGCTCGATTCGAAGATCACCGCACAGCGGCCGCTGTCGTTTTTCGCTTACGGAATCGGCGTGCTCGAAGGCATGGACATGCCGGCCACGCATAGCGAACTGCTCGACTGGTACAAGGAACTCGGCTTGCCTGTGAATGGCGAACGCGCGGTGGTGCGGGGCGCAGAGGGCTTGCTGGGGTTTTTCCACGCCGTTGGTGAGAAGCGCGAGAAGCTGCCGTACGACATCGACGGTGTGGTGTACAAGGTCAACCGGCGCGATGAGCAGGAGGCGCTCGGTTTCGTGTCGCGCGCGCCGCGTTTCGCGCTCGCGCACAAATTCCCCGCGCAGGAGGCGCTCACCAGACTCGTCGCGATCGACGTGCAGGTGGGCCGTACCGGAGCGATTACGCCGGTGGCGCGGCTCGAGCCGGTGTTCGTCGGCGGCGCGACGGTCACGAACGCCACGCTGCATAACGAAGACGAAGTGCGCCGCAAGGATATCCGCATCGGCGACACGGTGATCGTGCGGCGCGCCGGCGACGTGATTCCCGAAGTGGTGAGCGCGCTGCTCGACCGGCGTCCTGAAGATGCCCGCGAGTTCGTCATGCCCACGCATTGCCCGGTGTGCGGCTCGAATATCGAGCGCTTGCCGGACGAGGCGATTGCGCGCTGTACCGGCGGACTGTTCTGTCCCGCGCAGCGCAAGCAGGCGCTGTGGCATTTCGCGCAGCGGCGCGCGCTGGATATCGACGGACTGGGCGAAAAAATCATCGATCAACTGGTCGAGCAGAATCTCGTGCGTACGCCGGCCGATCTGTTCAATGTCGGCTTCGCGACGCTCGCCGAACTCGACCGCTTTGCGGAAAAGTCCGCGCAAAACCTGCTCGACTCGCTCGAAAAGGCCAAGCACACCACGTTGGCGCGCTTCATCTACGCGCTCGGTATTCGCCATGTGGGCGAGTCCACGGCAAAGGACCTGGCCAAGCACTTCGGCTCGCTGGATCCGATCATGGACGCGTCGGTGGAAGCCTTGCTGGAGGTCAACGACGTCGGGCCGGTAGTGGCCGAGTCGATTCATCAGTTCTTCGCCGAAGAGCACAACCGTACGGTGATCGAGCAACTGCGCGCGCCGGGCAAAGTCACGTGGGCGGAAGGGCCGCCCGCCCCTAAAGCGCCGCAAGGCGTGCTGGCCGGCAAGACGGTCGTGTTGACCGGCACCTTGCCGAGCCTCGCGCGCGAAGAGGCGAAGGAAATGCTGGAGGCCGCCGGCGCGAAAGTGGCGGGATCCGTGTCGAAGAAGACCGATTATGTGGTGGCGGGTGCTGAAGCCGGCAGCAAGTTGGCGAAGGCCGAGGAACTCGGCATTCCCGTACTCGACGAAGATGGTATGCGTAAGCTCCTGGAGGGGCAGTTATGATCCGCGAAATTCTCAAGATGGGCGATCCGCGCCTTTTGCGTATTGCCGATCCGGTCGATCACTTCGACACGCCCGAATTGCATGAACTCGTGAAGGACATGTTCGAGACCATGCATGACGCCAATGGCGCGGGCCTTGCCGCGCCGCAGATCGGCGTCAATCTGCAGGTGGTGATCTTCGGCTTCGGCCACAACGAGCGCTATCCGGACGCGCCGCCGGTGCCGGAAACGGTGCTGATCAATCCGACCATCACGCCGGTCTCGCAGGACATGGAAGAGGGCTGGGAAGGCTGCCTGTCGGTGCCGGGCTTGCGCGGCGCGGTGAGCCGGTTTTCGATGATCAAGTATCACGGCTTCGACCAATACGGCAAACCGATCGATCGCGTCGCGGAGGGTTTTCACGCGCGCGTCGTGCAGCATGAGTGCGATCACCTGATCGGCAAGCTCTATCCGATGCGGATCAACGACTTCGCGAAGTTCGGTTTCACGGAAGTGCTGTTTCCGGATATGGATCCGAATAGCGACGATTGAAGCTGTTGGGGTGATGTGGCGCGGCGTGATGGACCACCGCGGGTGTTCCTATAGCGGCAAACTGGCGCGACTCTCGGACCTGGTGAAGCGTGAGACTCGTCCAGCGTCGTCTACGCTGACAGGCGGCAAGGCGCCGGAAGGACCGGCTCATTAGCAAACGACCCCACGTTTTCGAACAAACGTGGGGTCGTTTTGCACCGCCGCCTTGCTATCGACCAGGTGAGGATCTAACCGCGCCCTCAGCACCGGACACATAGTTTCAGAACGATTCGTCGGCTGACAGGTAGCGCCATTGCCCAGGTGGCAGCGCGCCCAGCATCACACGGCCCATGCGCACGCGCTTCAGGCCGATCACTTCGAGGCCGACCAGTTCGCACATGCGGCGAATCTGGCGCTTCTTGCCTTCACGCAGCACAAAACGCAATTGCTCGCCGTTCTGCCAGCTGACTTGCGCGGGTTTGAGCGGCACATCGTCGAGCGACAGGCCGTGCCGCAGCAGCGCCAGACTTTCCGGCGGGAAGTGGCTTTCGACGTCGGTGGTGTGCTCGCCGAACGCCACGCGCACGAGATACTCCTTGTCGATTTCCGAATGACCGCCGATCAGCTGCTTCGCGATACGGCCGTCCTGAGTCAGTACCAGCAAGCCCGTCGAGTCGATGTCCAGACGGCCGGCCGGTGCCAGCTGACGCAAATGCGCGACCGAAAAGCGAATGTCCGAGCGGTCGCCTTCCCAGCGGTTCTCCGGCGTAACGAGCGTGATGGCCGGTTGATAACCGTCTTCCGCCTGACCCGAGACGAAGCCCACTGTCTTGTGGATCAGCACTGTCACCTGGCTTGCTTGCGCGGCTTCGGCGGCGGGGTCGATCTCGATACGCTGGTCCGGGCGAACCTTGGTGCCGAGCGTGTCGATGCGCTCGCCGTCCACCATCACCCAGCCTTTTTCGATCCACTCGTCGGCTTCGCGGCGCGAACACATCCCGAGTTCCGACATCAGCTTGGACAGGCGCAAAGTGCCCGGCGCGTCTTCGTAATCGCGACGCGGCGTGCGCGGCGCGGCATCGACTTCGGAATCGCGCTCGCTTCGTGCTGTGCCGCGCGGCTTGTCGGCGCGCGCGGGACGCTCGTCGCCGAAGCGGCGTCCGGCGGCGGGCAAGGTCTTGTCGAAGCTGCGGGCAGGGCGCTCGGTGCGTTCCGCGCCGCGCACAGGACGGTCGCCGAATTCGCGTTTGGCCGGCGCGCGATCGCCGCGCTCGTCGCGCGGAGCGCGTGCCGGACGGTCGGAGCGCTCGCCGTAGCCGCTCTTGACTGGCTTGGCAAAACTGCGTTCACCGCGTTCGGACGAACCGCGCTCGCCTTCGAAACGGCGCGGCGCGCTGTCGCTGCGCGGCCCGCGCTCACCGCCACGGCGCTCTTGCGGAGCGCCACGGTCGCTGCCGAAGCGCGGACGGTCGGACGCATCGCGCTCACGACGTTCCGGACGATCGCCGCGCGACGAGCCTTCGGACGGACGGCCCGTGCCAGGACGCGCACTGCTGAACGGGCGGCGTTCGCCATCGTCGCGGCGCGGGGCGCGTTCGCTGCTGCCTTCAAACCGCCGTGGCGGGCGCTCACCTTCGGTGCGACGGGGGGCGCGGTCGCCGGCACCTTCAAACCGACGTGGGGCGCGTTCACCCTCAGCGCGGCGCGGGGCGCGTTCGCTACGATCGCCACTGCCTTCAAACCGGCGCGGGGCACGTTCGCCATCGTCGCGGCGCGGGGCGCGGTCGCTGCTGCCTTCAAACCGACGCGGTGCACGTTCACCCTCAGCCCTGCGGGGTGCGCGATCACTGCGGTCAGCGCCACCTTCAAAGCGACGCGGTGCACGTTCACCTTCGGTGCGACGGAGTGGGCGTTCGCTGCGGTCAGCACCACCTTCAAACCGACGTGGCGCGCGCTCTCCCTCGGCGCGGCGCGGGGCACGTTCGCTGCCACCTTCAAAGCGGCGCGGTGCCCGCTCACCCTCGGCCCTGCGCGGCCCACGTTCGCTACGATCACCGCTGCCCTCAAACCGGCGCGGGGCGCGTTCACCATCGTCGCGACGCGGAGCGCGCTCGCCGCTGCCTTCAAACCGGCGCGGCGCACCCGTATTGCCGGCGCCTTCGCGGCGCGGCGGCCGATCCGACGCGGCGCGCTGAGTCCCACCCGCCGTCCGCTCGCGCGAAAACGACCCTTCGGCCTGTGCCGGACGAGCGCCGGCGCCCGCCGGCTTGCCGCCGGCCGGTCGCTTGCCGCTTCCAGCCGGCGCGCCCGCACGTTCGCTCCGGGCTCCGCCGACACCCGCGGTCGACTCAGAAGGCTTCGGCCCCGCCGGGCGCGTCGGCTTACGCGCCGATGGACTTCCGGTACGGACAGGGGCGCGTTCGGACGAAGCCGGCCGCGGGTGCTTGGCTGTTAATTTGACTCGCATGAAATCTCACACTGCAATCGCGCGCAGCAGTTCGGTCTCGACCTGAATTTGCAGGCGGCTGTCAGACAGGCCGCGTCCATCAAGCAGGAACACGTCTTCGACGCGTTCGCCGAGCGTATTGATCCGCGCCGAAGCGACGCCGACCCGATGCTCGGCCAGCACGCGCGCAATCGAATAAAGAAGGCCTGGCCGGTCGTTCGCCGACACGGACAGGATGTAATATTGGCCGCGCTCGTCGGCCCGAAGATCGACGCGCGGCGTAACAGGGAAGGTCCGCGACAGCCGTGACAGACGGCCTTTCGACGGTCCCGGAAGCAGGGTCCCGTCACCCGTGAGGCGGGCGGTCAGTTCCTGTTCGACCAGATTGGCAATATCGCGATAATGCACGTCTTCTTCGGTATGCGCGACGAGGAAATTATCGAGCGCGTAACCGTGACGGGTCGTGCTGACCCGCGCATCGAGCACCGACAAGCCATTGCGGTCGAAATACGCGCAAATGCCGGCGAACAGATCGGGCTGATCCTTCACATAGACCAGTACCTGGAGCGCCTCGCCGATCGGCGACGGACGGGCCCGCACGATCGGCGTCGGCGTTTCGACATGGCGATACAGCACACGTGTTTGCCACGCGATATCCGCCGCGTCGTGACGCAGGAAATAGCCGATGTCGAGCTTGTCCCATAGCGCCCTCTGCGCGCCTTCCGGCACGGTTTCGAGGCGCAGCAGCGCAAGCGCTTCTTCCTGCCGGGACTTCAGTTCCGAATGCGCATCCGGACGTGCGCCGCCGAGCACGGAGAGGGTGGCGCGGTACAGATCTTCGAGCAGCTTGCCTTTCCACGTGTTCCAGACTTTCGGACTGGTGCCGCGGATGTCGGCCACGGTCAGCAGGTAGAGCGCCGTAAGGCGGCGCTCGGTGCCGACCAGTTCGGCAAATCGCTTGATGACTTCCGGGTCGCTCGTATCCTGCTTCTGCGCGACCTGACTCATGGTCAGATGCTGCTGGACCAGCCACACGACGAGTTCGCCGTCGTCGCCGAGAATGCCGTGATTGCGGCAGAAGCGCCGCGCGTCGGCCATGCCGAGCGTGGAATGGTCGCCGCCGCGGCCTTTGGCGATGTCGTGAAACAGCGCCGCCACGTACAGCACCCACGGCCGGTCGAAGTTCGCGATCAGCTGGCTGCAGAACGGATATTCGTGCGCGTGCTCGGCCACGGCGAAGCGCCGCAGATTGCGCAGCACCATCAGAATGTGCTGGTCGACGGTGTAGACGTGATACAGATCGTGCTGCATCTGCCCGACAATGCGCCGGAAGTTGAGCAGATAGCGCCCCAGTACGCTGGTCTGGTTCATCAGGCGCAGTGCGTGCGTGATGCCGGCCGGCTGCTTCAGGATGTCCATGAAGAGGCGCCGGTTTTCCGGGTCCCGCCGCCAATGCTGATCCATTACGTCGCGGGCGTTGTAGATCGCGCGCAGGGTGCGCGCCGACAGGCCTTTTACGCCGGGGGTCTGTTCGTACAGCAGGAAAGCCTCGAGGATCGCGTTCGGCTCGCGCTGGAACACGTCGTCGCTGGCGATTTCCAGCATGCCCTGCTTCTCGACGAAGCGGTCCGACAGCACGCGTGTGACGCCGCTCGTGCTGGGAAAGAGTTGCGCCTCGATGTTCTGGATCAGGATCGTGGCGAGTTGCGTGACAGCCTTGGCAGACCAGTAGTAGCGGCGCATGAGCTGTTCGCTGGCGCGCTTGGTGGCGGTCGGCTTGTAGCCGAAGCTCTCGGCCACCGCCGTTTGCAGGTCGAACACCATGATGTCCTGACGACGCCCGGCGATCACATGCAACCGCGCGCGCAGCGCTTTCAGGAAACTCTCGTTGCGGCGCAGTTCGCGTGCCTCGCGCTCGGTGATCAGGCCGCGCGCTTCGAGTTCGCGCCAGCTGCTGCCGAAACCGGCCGCCTGGGTGATCCACAGAATCAGTTGCAGATCGCGCAGGCCGCCCGGGCTTTCCTTGATGTTGGGTTCGAGCGAGTAAGGCGTGTCCTGGAATTTAGCGTGGCGCTGGCGCATTTCCAGGACTTTTGCCTGGAAGAAGGCTTTGGGGTCGAGCGCGTCGCGGTAACGTTTCGCGAAGTCGTCGAACAATTCCGCGCTGCCGGTTATGCGCCGTGCTTCGAGCAGCGAGGTGCGCACCGTGACGTCGTTGGCGGCTTCATCGAGACATTGCGACACGCTGCGTACGCTGCTGCCCAGTTCGAGCCCCAAATCCCAGGCGAGACTGATAAAGCGTTCGATGCGGGCTTCCAGATGCCCGATCGGCGCGTCGGGCAGCAACACCAGAATGTCGATGTCGGAATGCGGCGCCAGTTCGCCGCGCCCGTAGCCGCCCACCGCCAGCAAGGCCAGCTCGGGCGGCAGATCGCAGGTGTTCCAGACGGCGCGCAGGGAGTCGTCGGTGGCGCGCGCGAGCGAGGCCATCAGCGCCTCGACGTTGGTGGCCGTCCTGAAGCGTTCCAGCAGTTGGGCTTTGGCCACTTTGTACTCCGCCTTGAGCGACCTGGCAGGGGATTGGGCGAGGGCTGGAACACTACTCATTGGCAGGCGGCGGTGGGTTCGGAAGTCAGTCAGGCGGTGGCCGCGACGATCGGCGGACGCGCGGGCGTGCCGGCCGAAACGGTCAGCACGTCGTAGCCGGTTTCGGTGACGAGCACGGTATGCTCCCACTGCGCCGACAGGCTGCGGTCTTTCGTTTTGACGGTCCACTGGTCCGGCATGGTGCGGATGTCGCGGCGGCCGGCATTGATCATCGGCTCGATCGTGAAGATCATGCCGGTTTGCAGCTCGAGCCCAGTACCGGGGCGGCCGTAGTGCAGGATCTGCGGGTCTTCGTGGAACACCGTGCCGATACCGTGACCGCAATATTCGCGCACCACGCTGTAGCCCTGGCCTTCCGCATGCTTCTGGATCGCATAGCCGATGTCGCCGAGATGGGCGCCCGGACGCACCTGGTCGATGCCGAGCCACATGCATTCGAAGGTGGTCTGAACCAGACGTTTGGCCAGGATCGAGCCTTCGCCGACGATGAACATGCGGCTGGTGTCGCCGAAATAGCCTTCCTTGATGACGGTGACGTCGATATTCAGCGCGTCGCCGTTCTTCAAGGTCTTGTCGCCCGGAATGCCGTGGCAGATCACGTCGTTGACGGAAATGCAGGTGGCTTTCGGGTAGGGCGGGTAGCCGGGCGGCTGATAGTTCAGCGGCGCCGGAATCGTGCCCTGTTCCTTCAGCATGTATTCGTGGCACAGGCGGTCGAGTTCGCCAGTGGTAATGCCCGCCGTGACGAACGGCGTGATGTAGTCGAGCACTTCGCTCGCGAGTTTGCAAGCGACGCGCATCTGCGCGATATCGTGTTCGTTTTTGAGCGTAATAGCCATGAGTCGGGCCTGAAATGCGATTTATTGCGAGATTATCGCACCATATTCCTGCCGCCGCAGGCTTTTGCGACGGGAGTGACGCCTGTCGAGGGCTCGTGCGCGAGTCCCTGAGGTGATCCCTTGAGGTGGTCCATTGAGCGGGCGGCTTTCGCCGCGGTGGCGCAATGCCGTTGAGTGCCGAAGGCGCGCCGCAGTCGGCATTGCACCATGCCAGGGCGGGTTGGGTCGGCTGGCTCGGGCTGGTCGATCGGGGGCGGGCGGCGAGTACGCGGGTGCAACCGGCGGCGTCAGACAGGAGCTACCGGAGCAGGTTGAGTCGTGCAATAGTCGCGTGCTATAATCTTTGGCTAAGTCGATCTCTGTCTTGCTTTATTGCTTCATATGGTCTCCATGTGAGTGAAAAGTTTGGCAGGAGCGGCTTCTCATGGCGCTGGTTGCCTGCGCTATGAGGTAGTAAAGCATGACAAGGCAGCAGACTCGCAAGCCGGCGCACCCAGGGTGTCCGTCGCGTTCAGCCAGATAGATGAAATGGCGGCGCGGCCGATACGGCAGCCGGCTTAAGACCCAACCCTCGCGGAGATTTTCATGGCAGTTACCATGCGTCAAATGCTGGAAGCAGGTGTCCACTTCGGTCACCAAACGCGCTTCTGGAACCCGAAGATGGCCCCGTTCATTTTCGGTCATCGCAACAAGATTCACATCATCAACCTCGAAAAGACGCTGCCGATGTACAACGACGCGCTGAAGTACGCGCGTCAACTGGCGGCGAACCGCGGCACGATCCTGTTCGTAGGCACGAAGCGTCAATCGCGCGACACCATCGCTGAAGAAGCACAACGCGCTGGTATGCCGTACGTCAACGCTCGCTGGCTCGGCGGCATGCTGACCAACTTCAAGACGCTGAAGGTATCGATCAAGCGCCTGAAGGACATGGAAGCGGCGCTGGAAGCAGGCGAAACCGAACGCATGAGCAAGAAGGAAGCGCTCCTGTTCGAACGCGAAATGGCCAAGCTGCAAAAGTCGATCGGCGGCGTGAAGGACATGGGCGGCATTCCGGACGCGATCTTCGTGGTCGACGTCGGCTACCACAAGATTGCCGTGACCGAAGCCAACAAGCTCGGCATTCCGGTCATCGCCGTGGTCGACACGAACCACTCGCCGGAAGGCATCGACTACGTGATCCCGGGTAACGACGACGCCTCGAAGGCTGTCGCTCTGTACGCGGCTGGCGTGGCTGACGCGATCGTCGAAGGCCGTGCGAACGCAGTCAACGAAGTGGTGCAGGCTGCACGTGGTGGCGACGGCGACGAGTTCGTCGAGGTCAACGCGGAAGCGTAAAGCTGCCCCGTGTCCGGCAAAAAAGGGGGCTTTCTACAGGCCCCCTTTTTTTAAGCCGCGATATTGTAGTAGGGTGCGGCCGGCAGTCTTCCGTGCGGTGCCCAGGCGTTGTCCGTAAAAAAGTACGCGCAACGCTGAAACGAATTCTTGCCGCCGGCATCGAAATGCGGGCGGCGTGTGACAGACGGAACTCAAGGAGCAAATGATGGCGGCAATTACCGCAAGCATGGTTGCAGAACTGCGCGCAAAGACCGACGCGCCGATGATGGAATGCAAGAAGGCGCTGACGGAAGCCGACGGCGACATGGCGCGCGCTGAAGAGCTGCTGCGCGTGAAGCTGGGCAACAAGGCCAGCAAGGCAGCGTCGCGCGTGACGGCTGAAGGCGTGGTCGCATCGTTCATCGGCGGCAATGCAGGTTCGCTGGTCGAGCTGAATTGCGAAACCGACTTCGTTTCGAAGAACGACGACTTCCTGGCTTTCTCGAAGAAGGTCGCTGAGCTGGTCGCTACGCAAAACCCGGCTGACGTCGCTGCTTTGTCGGCACTGCCGCTGGACGGCTCGACGGTCGACGCAGTGCGTCTCGCGCTGGTCGGTAAGATCGGCGAAAACCTGTCGATCCGCCGTTTCGTGCGCTTCGACACCGCCAACAAGCTGGCAGCGTACCTGCACGGCACGCGTATCGGCGTGCTGGTCGAGTACACGGGCGCGGACGAGCAGGTCGGCAAGGACGTGGCAATGCACATCGCCGCAATGAAGCCGGTTTCGCTGTCGTCGGACGACGTGCCGGCGGATCTGATCGCCAAGGAACGCAGCATTGCTGAACAGAAGGCCGCCGAATCGGGCAAGCCGGCTGAAATCGTCGCCAAGATGGTCGACGGCAGCGTGCAGAAGTATCTGAAGGAAGTGTCGCTGCTGAACCAGACGTTCGTTAAGAACGACAAGCAGACGATCGAGCAGATGCTGAAGGCCGGCAACGCGAGCGTGCAGAAGTTCGCACTGTTCGTGGTCGGCGAAGGCATCGAGAAGAAGCAGGACGACTTCGCAGCTGAAGTGGCCGCTCAAGTCGCTGCTGCAAAGCAACAATAAGTCTCACCCAAGCATCACTGTTGTATCGTTGGACCCGCGGCAGAGCAAGACTTTGCCGCGGTCGGCAGCGCCGCAAGGCTGCGCGCGGGTTGACCCTCGTGGCGCAGCCGCCACTGGCGAACCCCAGGGTTCGTCAATTTGGCGACGCTTGCCCGAATCAGCATTTCACCCCTACATTAGTCCCTTGTTGTTGCCCTGTTCTGCGCGATCTGGATACCCCTATGCCCACTGCCTATAAACGCGTCCTGCTCAAACTCTCCGGTGAAGCTCTGATGGGCGACGATGCCTTTGGCATCAATCGCGCGACCATCGAACGAATGGTGGCGGACGTGGCCGAAGTGGTCCGTCTCGGAACGCAGCTGGCCGTGGTGATCGGCGGCGGCAATATTTTCCGCGGCGTCGCAGGCGGCGCGGCGGGTATGGATCGCGCCACGGCCGACTACATGGGCATGCTGGCCACCATGATGAACGCCCTGGCGCTGCAGGACGCCATGCGCCACGCCGGTATCGAGGCGCGCGTGCAATCGGCGCTGCGCATGGACCAGGTGGTCGAGCCGTACATCCGGCCCCGCGCGATTCGCCAGCTCGAAGAAGGCAAAGTCGTGATTTTCGCGGCCGGCACGGGCAACCCGTTCTTCACGACCGACACGGCCGCAGCGCTGCGCGGCTCGGAAATTGGCGCGGAAGTCGTGCTGAAAGCAACGAAGGTGGACGGCGTCTACTCCGCCGACCCGAAGAAAGACCCGAGCGCGACCCGTTACACCACGATCAGCTTCGACGAGGCAATCGGCCGCAATCTGCAGGTCATGGACGCCACGGCGTTCGCACTGTGCCGCGACCAGAAGCTGCCGATCCGCGTGTTTTCGATCGTCAAGCCGGGCGCGCTCAAGCGCATCGTACAAGGTGAGGACGAAGGCACTCTCGTCCACGTGTAAACTCTCGTTCACATAACGTGGGCTTTGACGCGAGCCCGGGTCGCCGCATCTTGCGCGCGCTGGCCGGCTCGCACCGTTTTGAAGGTTCGGAGGTTTAAAAATGTCTGTGGCTGATATCCGAAAGGGCGCTGAACAAAAGATGCAGCGCTCCATCGACGCGTTCAAGAACGACCTGTCGAAGATCCGCACGGGCCGTGCGCATACGGGCCTGCTGGATCACATCCAGTGCGATTACTACGGTTCGCCGGTGCCGATTTCACAAGTCGCGAACCTGACGCTGATCGACGCCCGCACGATTGGCGTGCAGCCGTGGGAAAAGAAGATGGTTCAGGTCGTCGAAAAGGCGATCCGCGAGTCGGACCTCGGCCTGAACCCGGCCACGCAAGGCGACGTGATTCGCGTGCCGATGCCCGCGTTGACCGAAGAGCGCCGCCGCGAACTGACCAAAGTGGTCAAGAGCGAAGCGGAAACGGCCAAGGTCGCCGTGCGCAATTTGCGCCGTGATGCAAACGAGCAACTGAAAAAGCTCGTGAAGGACAAAGAAATTTCGGAAGACGACGAGCGTCGTGCCGGTGACGACGTTCAGAAGCTGACGGACAAGTTCGTTGCCGAAATCGACAAACTCGTCGTGACGAAAGAAGCCGAGATCATGACGGTCTGAGGCCGGTCGCCTCTCAGAAAAACGCCGGGCCGCCCCAGGTTTTCCGCCCCGCAGGACATCCCCTTCGGGGATTGCCCCCTCGGGCGGCTGGCGTGAAGCGCCAGGTTTGGGGGCACTCGGTACTTTCAGGGTTTCCACTTCTTTATTTGCAGTCACTGTCCCGACGGCCATGACCTATACCAGCTCAACCGTGCGCGTGCCTGATGTCGCCGCGGTGCCGCGACATATCGCGATCATCATGGACGGCAACGGCCGTTGGGCCACCCAGCGGCGCCTGCCGCGCGTGGCGGGCCATACGCGCGGCGTCGACGCGGTGCGTGCGGCCGTCGAGGCGTGCGCCCGTCAGGGTGTCGAATATCTGACGCTGTTCGCTTTCAGCTCGGAAAACTGGCGTCGTCCCAACGACGAAGTGTCGTTCCTGATGCGCCTGTTCGTGACCGCGCTGGAGCGCGAGATCGGCAAACTGCACGCCAACGGCATCCGTTTGCGGGTAGTGGGCGATCTGTCGCGCTTCGATACGCGCATCCGCGACCTGATCAAGCGCGCGGAGACCAAGACCGCGCGCAATACCCGCCTTACACTCACGATCGCCGCGAACTACGGCGGCCGCTGGGACATCATGCAGGCCACCCGCAAGCTCGCCGAACAGTCGGCGCTGGCGGGCAAGGCGGTCGAGGTGACCGAGGAATCGTTCGCCGAGCACCTCTCCATGGCTTATGCGCCGGAGCCGGATCTGTTCATCCGCACCGGCGGCGAGCGCCGTGTCAGCAACTTCCTGCTGTGGCAGCTCGCTTACACCGAGTTCTACTTCACCGACACGTTCTGGCCGGATTTCGACGCCGACGCGCTCGGCCACGCCATCGCTTCGTACGCGGAGCGCGAACGCCGCTTCGGCCGCACCAGTGCTCAACTCGAGCCGCAATCGCAAAACGTCGATTCGCTTCCATGCTAAAAACCCGTGTCATCACGGCGATCATCCTGCTGGCGGTATTTCTGCCGGTGACGTTGTTCGCGCCTGTGGGCGCGTTCGGCGCGCTGATCGCCTTCGTCGTCGTGTTCGCCGCATGGGAGTGGGCACGCCTGCTCAAGCTGGGCGGCGTGGGCCCGGTCGTTTATGCGCTGGTGGCCGCAGTGGCGCTCGTCGCCAGCACGCGCCTTGGCACCGGTATCGAGCAGGCGAGGCCGCTCTTTCAGGCGGCCGCGATTTTCTGGGTGATCGCCGGCCCGTTCGTGCTGTTGCGCAAGCCCACGCTCGCCCAAGGCGCATGGCGCTCCTTTCTGTTTCTCGCCGGCATTGTGGTATTCGTCGCGTGCTGGCATGCTCTCGTCGCCGCGCGCATGCAGGGCGTGCCGTTCGTGCTGTCGTTGCTGCTATTGGTATGGCTGGCCGATATCGGCGCATACTTCTCGGGAAAAGCATTCGGAAAACACAAGCTGGCGCCTGCCATCAGTCCGGGTAAGACTTGGGAGGGCGCGATCGGCGGCTGGCTGGTGGTGATGATCGTCGCGGCGGCGGCGGTCTTTTTGCATGCGTTCGAGCCGACCCTGTATTCTGCGTTGCTGGCGCATTGGGGCGCCGTGCGCACGTTGCTCGCCTTGACCCTGCTGGTCGCATTCAGTGTGGTGGGCGACCTGTTCGAATCCATGATGAAACGCCAGGCCGGTGTGAAAGATTCAAGCGGCCTGTTGCCGGGGCACGGTGGCGTGCTCGACCGCATCGACGCATTGTTGCCGGTGCTGCCGCTTGCCATGCTGCTGCTCGGCTAGAGAAAGAGATATGCAAAAACGTCTGACACTGCTCGGTTCCACGGGCTCGATTGGAGACAGCACGCTCGACGTCGTCGCGCGTCATCCCGAGCGTTTTTCGGTGTATGCGTTGAGCGCGCATCGCAACGGCGACAAGCTCGTCGAGCAATGCCTGCGCTTTCAGCCCGAAGTCGCGGTGGTCGGCGACGCCGCCACGGCCGCCAGCGTCGCCGCGAAATTGCGCGAGGCGGGTTGCAAGACCGAGGTCACGTACGGACCGCAGGCGCTCGTCGACGTGTCGAAGAGCGACGGCTGCGATACGGTGGTAGCGGCGATCGTCGGCGCGGCCGGCCTCGCGCCGAGCCTTGCCGCCGCGCGCGCCGGCAAACGCATCCTGCTCGCCAACAAGGAAGCGCTGGTCATGTCCGGCGCGATCTTCATGGACGCGGTGCGCGACAACGGCGCCGTCCTGCTGCCGGTGGACAGCGAGCACAACGCGATTTTCCAATGCTTGCCGCGCGAAGCCGCGCTGCACGGCGGCGTCTCCAAGATCATTCTGACCGCTTCGGGCGGCCCGTTCCGTACGCGCGAACCTGCCACGCTCGTCGACGTCACGCCGGAAGAAGCCTGTAAGCATCCGAACTGGGTCATGGGTCGCAAGATTTCGGTCGACTCGGCCACCATGATGAACAAGGGCCTCGAAGTGATCGAGGCGCACTGGCTGTTCGATCTGCCGGGCGAGCGCATCGACGTGCTGATTCACCCGCAAAGCGTGATCCACTCGATGGTCTCGTACGCCGACGGTTCGGTGCTCGCGCAGCTTGGCAATCCCGACATGCGCACGCCGATCGCCCATGCGCTGGCGTTTCCGGATCGCGTCGATTCGGGCGTGGCGCAACTCGATCTGCTGCAGGTCGCGTCGTTGTCGTTCGAAAAGCCGGATTACACGCGCTTTCCGTGTCTCGCCCTTGCAGTCAAGGCACTCGCCGAGGGAGGCCTCGCGAGCGCGGCGCTGAACGCCGCGAACGAAATAGCGGTGGAGGCGTTCCTCGCGCGCCAGATCGGTTTCATGGCAATTGCCCAGGTGGTCGACGCGGTGCTCAACGCGCTGCCGAACCGCAGCGCGCACGCGCTCGAGGACGTGATCGAAGCGGATGCCGCCGCGCGTCGCGCCGCTGCCGAATTCATCGCGCGTCTGCCCGACGGCGCCCGTCGCACGGAACGCGCCGTCCAGTGAGGCGCTCATGAACCTGCTGATCGAACTGCTCGCCTTCGCGGTCGCGATTGGCGTACTCGTGGTCGTCCACGAATACGGGCATTACAGCGTGGCGCGCCTGTGCGGCGTCAAGGTGCTGCGCTTTTCGATCGGCTTCGGCAAGCCGCTGTTCCAGTGGGTGAGCCCGAAGACCGGCACCGAATGGACCATTGCCGCGCTGCCGCTCGGCGGCTACGTGAAGATGCTCGACGAGCGCGAAAACAGCGCTGAGCCGATTCCCGTGGAAGCATTGCCGCATGCGTTCAACCGGCAGTCCGTGTGGCGCCGTTTTGCGATTGTCGCGGCCGGTCCGGTCGCGAACTTCCTTCTGGCGATCGTGCTGTTCGCGCTCGTCTTCGCCACCGGCGTGACGGAGCCGGCGGCCGTGGTCGCGGCGCCCACGCCGAATACGCCCGCGGCGCTCGCGGGCTTCGACGGCGGCGAGACGATCGTTGCCGTGCGTGCCGAGAACGCCGGCCAATCCGAGCCGGTGCGCTCATGGTCGGACCTGCGCTGGAAACTGCTGGGTGCGGCATTCGATCACAAGCGTGTCGTGCTGAGCGCGAAAGACGCGCACGGCACGTCGGACTTTCAACTCGATCTGCGCGGCCTAACCGAAAAAGACGTCGACGACGACTTCATGTCGCATCTCGGTTTCGAGCCGGGTGGTGGCAAGCTGACGGTGGCCGGTGTGCAGCCGGGCAGCGCGGCGCAAAAGGCTGGGCTCGTCGCCGGTGATCGTCTGCGTGCCGTCGACGGAATTCCGACCGAAAATGCCACGGCCTTTATCGCTTATGTAAAATCGCACGCCGGCAAACCAGTCACGTTGCAGGTCGAGCGCGGAGGTAAGGCGGCGGGCAAGCTCGAAGACGTGAACATCGTCCCGCAGGCGCAGCGTGACGAAGCGACGGGCCAGCAGATCGGTCGCATCGGCGCGGAACTGGCTACCCAGGTGCCGTCGATCGACGTGCACTATGGGCCGGTTGAAAGCCTGCAACTGGGCGCGCGCCGCACGTGGGATCTCGCGGTGTATTCGGTGCGGATGTTCGGCAGGATGATCGTGGGCGAAGCATCGCTCAAGAATCTTTCCGGGCCGGTGACGATCGCCGATTACGCAGGAAAGAGCGCACGTCTAGGTCCTTCTGCATTCCTGTCGTTCCTGGCCCTTGTCAGTATTAGTCTTGGCGTACTGAACCTGTTACCAATTCCGGTATTGGACGGGGGTCATCTGTTATATTATTTGGTTGAAGCTGTTACCGGTAAAGTTGTCTCCGATCGCTGGCAACTCGTTTTTCAGAGGGCGGGTCTCGCCTGCATCGTCGCGTTGTCGGCGATCGCGCTGTTCAACGATCTGGCTCGTTTAATCCATTTTTAAAGTGTTCGGCGGCGTTCACGATGGCGACCGCCCGACCTGATGCAGCTATACACACTGGGGAAGCACGTTGTTTAAACCTCATCGCTTTGTTCCAAAGACGGTTATAGCCGCGGCATTCGCCGCGCATGGGCTGGTTGCTCACGCAACGACGCCCTTCGTGGTGCAAGACATCCGGATCGAGGGATTGCAACGCGTCGAACCTGGTACCGTGTTCGCCTACCTGCCTATCAAGCAGGGCGACACCTTCAGCGACGACAAGGCATCGGAGGCCATTCGCGCCCTGTATGCCACGGGCTTCTTCAACGACGTCAAGATCGCGACCGAAGGCAATGTCGTCATCGTGCAGGTGCTGGAGCGTCCGGCTATCGGCACGATCGACTTCGCCGGCATTCATGAGTTCGACAAGGAAAACCTGACCAAGGCGCTGCGCGCGGTCGGCTTGTCGCAAGGCCGCTATTACGACAAGGCGCTCGTCGACAAGGCCGAGCAGGAACTGAAGCGTCAGTACCTCACGCGCGGTTATTACGCCGCCGAGGTCACCACCACGATCACGCCGATCGACCGCAACCGTGTGTCGGTGCTGTTCTCGGTGGCCGAAGGTCCGAGCGCGAAGATCCGCCAGATCAACTTCATCGGCAACAAGGCGTTCAGCACGGGTACGCTGCGCGACGAAATGCAGCTGTCCACGCCGAACTGGTTCTCGTGGTACACGAAGAACGACCTGTACGCGAAAGACAAGCTCACCGGCGACCTCGAAAACGTCCGCTCGTATTACCTGAATCGCGGCTACCTCGAGTTCAACATCGACTCGACTCAGGTCTCGATCTCGCCGGACAAGAAGGACATGTATCTGACGGTCACGCTGCATGAAGGCGAGCCGTACACGATTTCGAGCATCAAGCTGGCAGGCAATCTGCTCGACCGCGAGCCGGAGCTGGCCAAGCTCATCAAGATCAAACCGGGTGACCGCTTCTCGGCTGAAAAGCTGCAAGCCACCACCAAGGCGATCGTCGACAAACTGGGCGAATACGGCTATGCGTTCGCCACCGTCAATGCGCAGCCGCAGATCGATCAGTCGAACCACAAGGTCGACCTGACGCTGCAGGTGGACCCGAGCCGCCGCGTCTACGTGCGCCGCATCAACGTGGTGGGCAACACCCGCACGCGTGACGAAGTGGTGCGCCGCGAAATGCGCCAGCTCGAAAGCTCGTGGTTCGATTCGAACCGCCTCGCGCTGTCGAAAGACCGGATCAACCGTCTCGGCTATTTCACGGACGTCGACGTGACCACGGTGCCGGTGGAAGGCACGCCAGACCAGGTCGATGTGGACGTCAAGGTGGCCGAAAAGCCGACCGGCGCGATCACGCTGGGTGCGGGCTTTTCGTCGACCGACAAGGTGGTGCTCTCGGCAGGCGTCTCGCAGGACAACGTGTTCGGCTCGGGTACGAGTCTCGCGGTGAACGTGAATACCGCGAAGACGTACCGTACGTTGACGGTCACGCAGGTCGATCCGTACTTTACGGTCGACGGCATCAAGCGGATTACCGACGTTTATTACCGCACGTATCAGCCGCTGTATTACTCCACGGATTCGAGCTTCAAGATCGTCACGATCGGTGGTGACCTGAAGTTCGGTATTCCGTTCTCCGAAGTGGACACGGTCTACTTCGGCGCCGGCCTCGAGCAGAACCAGCTCGACATCGACTCAAACACGCCGCAAAGCTATATCGACTACGTGCACGAATTCGGCCGTGTGTCGAACAACGTGCCGATCACGGTAGGCTGGTCGCGCGACGCGCGTGACAGCGCACTGGTGCCGAGCCGCGGTTACTTCACGCAGGCGAACGCCGAGTACGGCACGCCGATCGGTGGCACGCAGTACTACAAGGCCGACATCAACGCGCAGTACTATTACTCGTTCTCGCGCGGGTTCGTGCTGGGCTTCAACTTCCAGGGCGGTTACGGTAACGGCCTCGGCGGCAAGCCTTATCCGATTTTCAAGAACTACTATGCGGGCGGTATCGGTTCGGTGCGGGGCTACGAGCCGAGCTCGCTGGGTCCGCGCGACGCCAAGACGAACGACCCGATCGGCGGCTCGAAGCTGCTGGTGGGTAACGTCGAGTTGACGTTCCCGCTGCCGGGCACGGGTTACGACCGCACGCTGCGTGTCTTCACGTTCCTCGACGCTGGTAACGTGTGGGGCACGGAAGGTAACAGCATCGGCGCCAACGGTCTGCGTTACGGCTATGGTGTCGGTCTGGCGTGGATCTCGCCGATCGGTCCGCTGAAGCTGAGCCTGGGCTTCCCGCTCACGAAGCATACGGGCGACCAGTATCAGAAATTCCAGTTCCAGATCGGGACGGCGTTCTGATCGGGCGGCTGGCGGCTCGGCCAGAAGCGGCTGGCCAAACTACAGTATCGAGAGGATGACTTTGCTAACCGGTATGTTTTCGAAACGTGTGGCGTGCGCGCTGGCGCTGGCAATGACCTTGGGGGTCGGGGTGGCGCATGCGCAGGAGGCGAGGATCGCGGCGGTCAACTCCGACCGTATCCTGCGCGAATCCGCTGCTGCGAAGGCCGCGCAGGTCAAGCTCGAGGCCGAGTTCGCCAAGCGTGACAAGGACTTGGCCGACATGGCGCAGAAGCTGAAGTCGATGTCCGATTCCCTCGACAAGAACGGCGCGTCCATGTCGCCCGCCGATCGCGCGCAGAAGCAGCGCGATCTGTCGCAACTGGACACGGATTTCCAGCGCAAGCAACGTGAGTTTCGCGAGGATCTGAACCAGCGCCGCAACGAAGAACTGGCGGCGGTGCTCGACCGCGCCAACAAGGTGATCAAGCAGATTGCCGAGGCCCAGCACTACGATCTGATCGTCCAGGAAGCGGTGTACGTGAGCCCGCGCATCGACATCACCGATCAGGTGCTCAAGGCGCTGGCGGCGTCGGGTAACTGAATCCTGCAGCGGGGCAAGTCGCCCGGCAACAGCAGATCTGACAAGTTGGACTGAACGGTAGGAGACAGGATAGGCATGGCATTTACGCTCGAGGACATCGTCCAACGGTTCGGCGGTGAAGTAGTCGGAAACGGTTCGCAGCGCGTCGGCAGTCTCGCGCCGCTCGACCAGGCAGGCCCGGACCAGCTGGCGTTCCTCGCCAATCCGAAGTACCTGTCGCAGGTCGAAACGACCCGTGCGGGTGCGGTGTTGATCAACGCCGACGACCTCGCCAAACTCGCTTCCCGCGAGAATCGTAACTTCATCGTCACGCCGAATCCGTACGCTTACTTTGCGCGGGTCGCGCAGACCTTCATCGACCTCGCATCGCCCAAGGCGGTGCCAGGCGTGCATCCGAGCGCAACCATCGACCCGTCGGCGCAGATTGCCGCGAGCGCGGTGATCGGTCCGCACGTCACGGTCGAGGCGGGTGCGGTGATTGGCGAAAACGTGCGGCTCGACGCCAATGTCGTGATCGGCCGTGGCACGCGCGTCGGCGCGGGTTCACATCTCTATCCCAATGTCGCGGTGTACTACGGTTGCAAGCTCGGCGAGCGCGTGATCGTGCACGCGGGCGCGGTGATCGGCTCGGACGGTTTCGGCTTCGCGCCGGATTTCGTCGGCGAGGGTGACGCGCGCACCGGCAGCTGGGTGAAGATTCCGCAGGTGGGCGGCGTGTCGATCGCGGCAGACGTCGAAATCGGTGCGAACACCACCATCGACCGCGGCGCAATGGCGGACACCATCATCGAAGAGTGCGTGAAGATCGACAATCTCGTGCAGATCGGTCACAACTGCAAGGTCGGTGCCTATACGGTGATCGCCGGCTGCGCGGGCATTGCGGGCAGTACCACGATCGGCCGCCATTGCATGATCGGCGGCGCGGTCGGGATCGCCGGTCACGTCACGCTGGCCGATTACGTGATCGTCACGGCCAAGTCGGGCGTCTCGAAATCGCTGTTGAAGCCTGGTATGTACACCAGTGCCTTCCCGGCCGTGAACCATGCAGACTGGAACAAGAGCGCGGCATTGCTGCGTAACATCGACAAACTCCGCGATCGTATCAAGGCGCTTGAAAACGCCGCGGCCGAGAAAGAAGGCAGCCCGGCCGCCAATGCAGCAAGCCGTTCCGCTGACGACCAGGCCTGAGAGGCACCAGGGTAACTCTTAGGCCGACTCGCGGGACAATTCGCCATGCATTTCGCAGGGCAACCTGCCGGCACCGCGTAAAATAGCGGGCGAGCATCAGGAAGCAAAGTCGGTTGCCGTGACCGGGTGGCACGGCCGCCGGGTCATGGCGAGCGCCGGCAGCATGCGTTATCAACCCACCTGCACCAGCATCCGCAGTCATCATCGCGCAGTCAATGCGCGAGTAGAAACACCATGAGCACCGAAAAAATCAATCTCGACATTCATAAGATTCTCACGCTGCTGCCACATCGTTACCCGATCCTGCTGGTCGACCGGGTGCTCGAACTTGAGCCGCACAAGAGCATCAAAGCGTTGAAGAACGTGTCGATCAACGAACCGTATTTCCAGGGGCACTTCCCGACGCGTCCGGTGATGCCGGGTGTGCTGATTCTCGAAGCGCTCGCACAAACGGCGGCTCTGCTGACGTTTTCTGAAGAGCCGAGCGACCCGTCGAACACGCTGTACCTGTTCGTCGGCATCGACAACGCGCGCTTCAAGCGCGTGGTGGAACCGGGCGATCAGCTGATCCTGAACTGCACGTTCGAGCGTCATATGCGCGGCATCTGGAAGTTCAAGGCGCGCGCCGAAGTGGATGGCGTGGTAGCGGCGGAAGCCGACCTGATGTGCGCGGTGCGGCACACGGACAAGGACGCTTGACGCGCTAGCCAGTGTCCGGGCGGTCGGCGGCGTGATACACACGCTGGCCGCTTCGCCAGATGCCCATCCAGACAACGCAACAGAATCAGAAGCGAGGACGCATGAGCAGGATTCATCCCACTGCGATCGTCGAACCGGGCGCACAACTCGACGAATCCGTCGAAGTCGGACCGTATGCCGTGATCGGCGCACATGTGACGATCGGCGCGCGGACCACGATCGGTTCGCACAGCGTGATCGAAGGTCACACCACGCTCGGCGAAGACAACCGGATCGGCCACTACGCATCGGTCGGCGGCCGTCCGCAGGACATGAAGTACAACAACGAGCCGACCCGGCTCGTTATCGGCAACCGCAACACGATCCGCGAGTTCACCACGATCCACACCGGCACGGTGCAGGACGCGGGCGTCACCACGCTCGGTGACGACAACTGGATCATGGCGTACGTGCACATCGGGCACGATTGCCATGTGGGCAGCAACGTCATTCTGTCGAGCAATGCGCAGATGGCCGGCCACGTCACGATCGGCGACCACGCGATCGTCGGCGGCATGTCGGGCGTGCATCAGTTCGTGCGCATCGGCGCGCATTCCATGCTGGGCGGCGCCTCGGCGCTGGTTCAGGACATTCCGCCGTTCGTGATCGCCGCCGGCAACAAGGCGGAGCCGCACGGCATCAACGTCGAAGGCCTGCGCCGCCGCGGTTTTTCGCCGGACGCCATCTCGGCGCTGCGCGCGGCTTATCGCGTGCTGTACAAGAACGGCCTGTCGCTGGAAGAGGCGAAGGTGCAACTGCGCGAACTCGCGTCCGCGGGCGGCGACGGTGACGAACCGGTGCAGACGCTGCTCGCGTTCGTCGAAGCGTCGCAACGCGGCATCATCCGCTAACCGATGGCTTTGCAACCCAGTCCACTGCGCGTGGCGATGGTGGCCGGCGAACCGTCCGGCGACCTGCTGGCGGCGTCGCTGCTCGACGGTCTCGCAAGCCGATTGCCGGCCGGCACCCAGTACTATGGAATCGGCGGCCCGCGCATGATCGCCACGGGCTTCGACGCCCATTTTCCGATGGAAAAGCTGTCGGTGCGCGGCTATGTCGAGGCACTGAAGCACATTCCCGGCATTCTCGGCATCCGCAACGAACTGAAGCGCCAGTTGCTGGCCGAGCCGCCCTCGGTGTTCGTCGGCGTGGATGCGCCCGATTTCAACTTCGGGCTCGAGCATCCGTTGCGCGACGCCGGCATTCCGACCGTTCACTTCGTGTGTCCGTCCATCTGGGCGTGGCGCGGCGGCCGCATCAAGAAGATCGCCAAGGCGGTCGACCATATGCTGTGCGTGTTCCCGTTCGAAACGGCGCTGCTGGAAAAGGCGGGCGTCGCGGCATCGTACGTCGGCCATCCGCTTGCCGACGAGATTCCGCTCGTACCCGACACGCTCGGCGCGCGCCGGGCGCTAGGTCTGGCCGAAGAGGGCCCGATCATCGCGGTGCTGCCGGGTAGCCGCCGCTCGGAGATCGATCTGATCGGCCCGACGTTCTTCGCCGCGATGGAGATGATGCAGCACCAGGAGCCCGGTCTGCGCTTCGTCATGCCGGCGGCCACGCCGGCGCTGCGCGAGATGCTGCGGCCGCTGGTGGATTCGCACCCCGGTCTCGCGCTGACGATTACCGACGGTCAGTCGCAGCTCGCCATGACCGCGGCCGACGCGATCCTGGTGAAGAGCGGCACCGTGACGCTGGAAGCCGCGCTGCTGAAAAAGCCGATGGTGATCTCGTACAAGGTGCCTTGGCTGACCGGCCAGATCATGCGCCGTCAAGGGTATCTGCCCTATGTCGGTCTGCCGAACATCCTGGCGGGGCGGTTCGTGGTGCCGGAGATCCTGCAGCACTTCGCCACGCCGCAGGCGCTGGCCGAAGCCACGCTGAAACAGTTGCGCGACGAGACCAACCGGCGCACGCTGACGGAAATCTTCACGGAGATGCATCACGTGCTGAAGCAGAACACCGCGCAGCGTGCGGCGGAAGTCGTGGCGAGCGTCATCGAAAAGCGCAAGGGGCGGCCGTGACCGGCGCACGCGCACCGCGCCGCAAAACCGTTGCCGGAGCGGCGGCCCAGCAGGTCGGCCTGAACTTCGAGACGCCGGAGGACATTGTCTGCGGCGTGGACGAAGCGGGGCGCGGACCGCTAGCCGGCCCGGTGGTGGCAGCGGCGGTGATTTTCGATCCGTCCAAGCCGATGATTCGCGGCCTCGACGATTCCAAGGCGCTGACCGCGAAGAAGCGCGACGAGCTGTATGACAAGATCGTCGACCGTGCGCTCGCTTACTGCATCGCTTCGGCATCGGTCGAAGAAATCGATTCGCTTAATATTCTGCACGCCACCATGCTGGCAATGAAGCGCGCCGTGGAGGGCCTGTCCGTCGTGCCGACGCTCGTGAAAGTCGACGGCAATCGCTGTCCGACACTGAGCGTTCGCAGTGAAGCGGTGATCGGCGGCGACGCGCTCGTGAAGAGCATCTCCGCGGCGTCGATTCTTGCCAAGGTCACGCGTGACCGCATGCTGCTCGAATTGCACCAGACGTATCCCGTCTACGGCTTCAATGCGCATGCCGGTTACGGCACGCCGCAGCATCTCGCGGCGTTGCGCGAACATGGACCTTGCGAGCATCATCGGCGTTCGTTCGCGCCGGTGCGTGAGGCGCATCTGCGGTTGCGTACCGGCGTGCCGCTGCCGGCCCGCGACGTGATCGTCGTATCCGAAGTGATGTTCGACGACGACGCCTTCGGCGAAGGCAGCAGCGCCGTCTGAGCTTGACGCGAACGTCGCGCGAGCGCTTCATTAGCGGCGCGTGTCACAACCCTTTCCTCATTCTCACTGTCTTCGCTGCCTGTGAAAGCCATCACCTCGCGGGACAATCCGCTCTATAAACGCCTGAAGGCATTGGCCGGCTCGACGCATCAACAGCGCAAGAGCGGCCACGCGCTGCTCGAAGGGTTTCATCTCGCGAGCGCGTATCTCGACGTCGCCGGGCAACCGGAAATGTGCATCGTCACCGACGGCGCGCTGCGCCATGACGAAGCGCAGGCGATCGTTTCACGCATCGAAGATCACCGTGTCGTGACGCTGCCGGACGCGCTATTCGGGCAGTTGTCGAATGTCGTGCACGGTGTGGGCATACTGCTGCTGGTCGAAAAGCTCGACACGCCGCTGCCCGACAACGTCGCGCAAACCTGCCTCGTACTCGACGGCGTGCAGGACGCGGGCAACGTCGGCTCGATTCTGCGCAGCGCGGCGGCCGCCGGCATTCAGCAGGTGTTCTGCGCGCCGGGGACGGCGTACGCGTGGTCCTCGAAGGTCTTGCGCTCCGGCATGGGCGCGCATTTCCTCCTGCAGATTCACGAGGACGTGGAAGCGCAGGCGCTGATCGAGCGCCTCGCGGTGCCGATCGTCATTACGGATTCGCACGGCGCCGAGGCGATCTACGACTGCGATCTGAGCGGAGCGCTCGCGTGGGTGTTCGGCAACGAAGGGGCGGGCGTTTCGCAGATCTGGCGCGACGCGGTCTCGTTGCGGGTGACGATTCCCCAGCCGGGCGGCATGGAGTCGTTGAATGTGGCGGCTGCGGCGGCTGTATGCGTGTTCGAGCAGTGCCGCCAGCAGCGCGGGCGCGCTTGACGTCGTTCGCTCGACGCCGTTTTTTGACACGCGCGCGCTGCCGCGCGTGTCTCCTCTTCAGGCTGCCGGGCTGACGCGGCGGTTCAATAAGCCGGCCGGTCCAGCTTGATTTCCTGCAGGATGGTTGTTGCGATCTCTTCGATCGACTTGTGCGTCGACGACAGCCACTTGATCCCTTCCCGCCGCATCATCGTTTCGGCCTCGTTGATCTCATAGCGGCAATTCTCCGGCGCCGCGTACTTGCTGCCGGGACGACGCTCGTTGCGAATCTCCGAAAGCCGCTGTGGATCGATCGACAATCCGAACATTTTCTGCCGATGCGCGAGTAGCGGCGTAGGCAATTTGCCGCGCTCGAAATCTTCCGGAATCAGCGGATAGTTGGCCGCTTTCACGCCATACTGCATGGCCAGATAGAGGCTCGTCGGCGTTTTGCCGCTGCGCGATACGCCGACCAGAATCACGTCGGCGTCGGCCAAATTGCGGTTCGATTGGCCGTCGTCGTGAGCGAGCGAGAAATTGATCGCCTCGATCCGGTTCTTGTACTCCTCGGTGTCCGCGTTCTGGTGGCCGCGGCCCATCGCGTGGCTCGACTTCAGTTCCAGTTCCTGTTCGAGCGGCTCCACGAACGTCTGAAACATGTCTAGCACAAGCGCGTTCGAGCCTTTGACGATCTGATTCGACGCGCTGTCCACCAGCGTCGTGAACACGATGGGGCGGCGGCCGTCCTGCTGGATCGCTTCGTTGATCTTTTCGAGCGTGGCATAGGCCTTTTCCGTCGAGTCGACGAAAGGCACGCGAACCAGGCGGAATTTCTGGTCGAACTGGGAGAGGATCGAATGCGCGAAGGTTTCGGCAGTGATCCCGGTACCGTCGGAGACGATGAATACGGTGGGCGGCATCAGTGGGGCGGGGGAACGTGAGCGGGGAAAATCGCTCGAATGAAACATCGCTGTATCGACGCCGCTGCCCGGTGGCTAACCGGAGGCTGCAGCGGCGTTCAACCAGCGCGCCGTGGGCACCGCAACTGCGCCCGGATGGTGGCGGGGCCTCGCAAAAGCCCGCTGGCCGGTCCGGGGCGCGTTTCGAGGCGCAATTCTCGTCCGACAGTCACATTTTCAAAGTCGGCACGGTAGAATAGCGGCAACCTGTTGGATAAGCAATTGCAGGCGATTGGCGTCTAACTCACCGTGAACGGTCGTTCAACGCCTCGCTTTTAACCGGTATTTTAGTCGCCAAGTCGCGGCGAACGTGGTGGATCGATCGGTAAATTCGTCCATTCGCCTTCTTCGTCGCGCATCCGGTGCTCCGGGCAATGTGCAGCGATTGCTTCTCCAACAGGTTGTGCAAGACGCGAGGTCACGCTTCCAATGGGCGTCTCGCGTTCGAGCCCACTTGCACAGCCGTGAATTTCTTTCACACTTAGGGGCTTGTATGACTAACGCAGTTACCGTCGCAAAGGATAAGGCGTATGTAGTTCCGTTCGAGCAGTTGCGGATGACCGATGTGGAGATTGTCGGTGGCAAGAACGCGTCGCTTGGCGAGATGATCAGTCAGCTCGCCGAAGCCGGCGTGCGCGTGCCGACCGGTTTCGCCACCACGGCGCTGGCTTTCCGCGACTTCTTGCAACACAACAATCTGACCGAACGCATCGCCAAACGTCTCGAAACGCTCGACGTCGACGACGTGAAGTCGCTTGCCGAAGCGGGCAAGGAGATCCGTCAATGGATCGTCGACGCGCCGCTGCAGCCGCAACTCGAGGCTGATATCCGCGCGGGCTTCGAAACCCTGCAAAACAGCTCGCCTGAAGAGCTGTCGTTCGCCGTGCGTTCCTCGGCAACGGCGGAAGACCTGCCGGACGCATCGTTCGCGGGCCAGCAGGAAAGCTACCTCAACGTGGTCGGTATCGACGACGTGCTCGATCGCATGAAGCACGTGTTCGCGTCGTTGTACAACGACCGCGCTATCTCGTATCGCGTCCACAAGGGCTTCACCCACGCTGAAGTCGCGTTGTCGGCTGGCGTGCAGCGCATGGTGCGCTCGGACGTCGGCGCGGCCGGCGTGATGTTCACGCTCGACACCGAATCGGGCTTCAAGGACGCCGTCTTCATCACGTCGAGCTATGGTCTCGGCGAAACCGTGGTGCAAGGCGCGGTGAATCCGGACGAGTTCTACGTCTACAAGACCACGCTCGCCCAAGGCAAGTACCCGATCATCCGCCGCTCGATCGGCTCGAAGCTGATCAGAATGGAATTCACCAAGGCGGGCGAAGAAGGCCGCGTGAAAACCGTCGACGTCTCGCACGAGCAGCGCAACCGCTTCTCGATCACGGACGAAGACGTGATCGAACTGGCTAAATACGCGGTCATCATCGAAAAGCACTACGAGCGTCCGATGGACATCGAGTGGGGCAAAGACGGCCGCGACGGCAAGATCTTCATTCTGCAGGCGCGCCCGGAAACGGTGAAGAGCCAGGCGGTGGGCAAGGCCGAACAGCGCTTCAAGCTGAAGGGTCAATCGAACGTACTCGCTACGGGTCGCGCGATCGGTCAGAAGATCGGCGCGGGTCCGGTGCGCGTGATTCACGATCCGTCGGAAATGGACCGTGTGCAGCCGGGCGACGTGCTGGTCGCCGATATGACCGACCCGAACTGGGAACCGGTCATGAAGCGTGCTTCGGCGATCGTCACGAACCGTGGCGGACGGACCTGCCACGCGGCGATCATCGCGCGTGAGCTGGGCGTGCCGGCCGTGGTCGGCTGCGGCGACGCGACCGACGTGCTGAAGGAAGGCGCGCTGGTCACGGTGTCGTGCGCGGAAGGCGACGAAGGCAAGATTTACGACGGTCTGCTCGAAACCGAAATCACCGAAGTGCAGCGCGGCGAACTGCCGCCGATTCCGGTGAAGATCATGATGAACGTCGGCAACCCGCAACTGGCTTTCGACTTCTCGCAACTGCCGAACGCAGGCGTGGGTCTCGCGCGGCTCGAGTTCATCATCAACAACAACATCGGCGTTCACCCGAAGGCGATTCTCGAGTACCCGAATATCGATCAGGACCTGAAGAAGGCGGTGGAAAGCGTTGCTCGCGGTCACGCATCGCCGCGCGCGTTCTACGTCGACAAGTTGACCGAAGGCATCGCCACGATCGCGGCGGCGTTCTATCCGAAGCCCGTGATCGTGCGTCTGTCGGACTTCAAGTCGAACGAGTACAAGAAGCTGATCGGCGGTTCGCGCTACGAGCCGGACGAAGAAAACCCGATGCTGGGTTTCCGTGGCGCGTCGCGCTACATCGCCGAAGACTTCGCCGAAGCGTTCCAGATGGAATGCATCGCGCTGAAGAAGGTGCGTGAAGAGATGGGCCTCGACAACGTCGAGATCATGGTGCCGTTCGTGCGTACGCTGAAGCAGGCGGAGCGCGTGGTCGGGCTGCTGGCCAAGTACGGCCTGAAGCGCGGCGAGAAGGGTCTGCGCCTGATCATGATGTGCGAAGTGCCGTCGAACGCGATCCTTGCCGAAGAATTCCTGCAATTCTTCGACGGTTTCTCGATCGGTTCGAACGACCTGACGCAGCTCACGCTCGGCCTCGATCGCGACTCCGGCATGGAACTGCTGGCTGTCGATTTCGACGAACGCGATCCGGCGGTCAAGTTCCTGCTGAAGCGCGCGATCGACACCTGCCTGCGACTCGACAAGTACGTCGGTATTTGCGGCCAGGGCCCGTCGGATCATCCGGACTTTGCGCAGTGGCTGACCGATGAAGGCATCAAGTCGATCTCGCTGAACCCGGATACGATCGTCGAGACGTGGCAGCAACTGGCAAAGTCGGCGAAGTGAAGCGAGCAGCATGCCGCTTTCTAAGCAGCATGCATAACGGCGCGCATAGCGCACGACGCGGTATTTCAAACGTGCGCTCATTGCACGATAAACCGTACTGCACCGCGCGTTAAAATGCGTTCGCTTCGTGCTATAAACACCCCGGTAGATCCGGGGTGTTTTGCTTTGTGGAGGTCGACGTGGCGCCAGGTGGATTGTTCTGGTGGATCGGGGCGGGCGTGCTGGTCGTGCTGGAGTTGCTCAGCGGCACGTTCTATCTGCTAATGATCGCGTTGGGTTGTGTAGCGGCCGCCATCGCGCACCTCGCGGGCGCCGCAGCCGACGTGCAGTTCGCCGCCGCGGCCGTGGTCGCACTGGCGGCGGTGCTGCTGCTCAGGCGTTCGCGGTTTGGCCGCAAAACGCGCAAGGAGGCGTCGCGCAACCCCGACGTCAATCTCGACATCGGTCAAACGCTGACCGTGCCTGCCTGGCACGAGCGCCGGGCGCGCGCCAATTACCGCGGCGCGGCATGGGATGTCGAACTGGCCGCGGGTGAACCTGAAGACGCGCAGCTTTACGAAATCACGGAAATGCGTGGCAGTTGCCTCCTCGTCGTGGCGGCCCGCCATTCAGCCAAACGGGCCACCACGGCCTGAGTTTTCTCGCCGCACACACAACTATTCCAACCAGGGACCGGAGGGCAGTCATGGATTCGACCATCGTCGGGGCGGTGCTTCTGATCATCGTGATCGTACTGGCGGCGCAGACTATCAAGATCGTGCCGCAACAGCATGCGTGGGTGCTGGAGCGCCTTGGCCGCTATCACCGCACGCTGACACCGGGTTTGAGTTTCGCGTTTCCGTTTGTCGATCGGATCGCTTATAAGCACATCCTCAAGGAAATTCCGCTAGAGGTGCCAAGCCAGGTCTGTATCACGCGCGACAATACGCAGTTGCAGGTGGACGGCGTGCTGTACTTTCAGGTCACCGATCCGATGAAGGCGTCGTACGGGTCGAGCAACTTCGTGTTCGCGATCACACAGTTGTCGCAAACCACGCTGCGCTCGGTGATCGGCAAGCTCGAACTCGACAAGACCTTCGAGGAGCGCGACTTCATCAATCACAGCATTGTTTCGTCGCTCGACGAAGCGGCCTCGAACTGGGGCGTGAAGGTGTTGCGCTACGAGATCAAGGACCTGACGCCGCCCAAGGAGATCCTCCACGCCATGCAGGCGCAGATTACCGCCGAGCGCGAAAAGCGCGCGCTGATTGCCGCGTCGGAAGGGCGCAAGCAGGAGCAGATCAACATTGCGTCCGGCGGGCGTGAGGCGGCGATTCAGAAGTCGGAAGGCGAACGCCAGGCGGCGATCAATCAGGCGCAGGGTCAGGCGTCGGCGATTCTGGCCGTGGCTGAAGCGAACTCGCAGGCGATTCAGAAGATTGCCGCGGCCATTCAGTCGAACGGCGGGATGGAAGCGGTCAATCTCAAGGTGGCCGAACAATACGTGAACGCGTTCGGCAATCTGGCGAAGCAGGGCACTACGCTGATCGTGCCGGGCAATCTGGCGGATATGAGTTCGATGATCGCCTCGGCGCTCACGATCGTGAACAAAGGGAAGGGCACGACGGAGATGCGCTGAGCGTGCTTTAGCTGCTGAAAAAAGAAATGGCCCGCAGACTGTGCGGGCCAGTTTCATTTGAGTGCTTGCAGGTTCGTTGCCGCGCGCTGGCGGCGAACGAAGCGCGGCATATCCGCGCAGCGTCCGCTCGAACCGACGATCAGCTCGGCGAGCGCATCAAACGCGCTTTTTCACGTTCCCAATCGCGCTTCTTCTCGGTCTCACGTTTGTCGTGCTGCTTCTTGCCCTTGGCCAGACCGATCTCGCATTTGACGCGACCGCCCTTGTAGTGGAAGTTCAGCGGCACGAGCGTGTAGCCGCGCTGCTCGACCTTGCCGATCAGTTTGCTGATTTCTTCGCTATGCAGCAGCAGCTTGCGTGTGCGCACCGGGTCGGGGTTGATATGGGTCGAGGCTTCGGGCAGCGGGCTGATGTGCGTGCCGATCAGGAACAGTTCGTTATTCTTGATGACCACGTAACCTTCCTTGATCTGGCCGCGCCCGGCGCGCAGCGCCTTGACCTCCCATCCTTCGAGCACGAGCCCTGCTTCGTAGCGTTCTTCGACCGAGTAGTCGTAGAAGGCTTTTCTGTTGTCGATGATGCTCATGAATGGAAAGTGCCCAACTCGTTTAAAATCACGATTTTAGCAAAGCGGGGCAAGGAAAGCCCGCCGCGCTTGTCCACCCTTGCCACGCGCTGTTCAATTTATGGCAGATGTCCAGAAAACCGTGTTGATCCGCCATTCGGCGGAACAGATGTTCGACCTCGTCACCGACGTCGCCGATTACCCCAACTTCCTGCCTTGGTGCGGGGGAGTCGAAATCCGCCGCCGGGACGAAACCGGCATGGAGGCGAGGATCGATATCAACTTCAAGGGCATCAAGCAGCACTTCGCCACGCGCAACAGCATGGAGCGGCCCACGCGCATCGACATGGAGTTCGCGGACGGCCCGTTTCGCAAGTTCACCGGCTTCTGGCGCTTCACGCCGTTGCGGGCCGATGCCTGCAAGATCGAATTCGCGCTGCACTACGAATTCACCAACATCATTCTCGAGAAGATCATTGGGCCGGTGTTCAATCACATCGCCAATACGTTCGTCGAATCGTTCGTGAAGCGCGCCGATCAGCGCTACGGTAAGGCATGAGCGCGCGCTTGTCGATCGAAGTCTGCTACGCGTTAGCCGGTGAGCAGGCGCTGATTGCCGTCGAACTGCCGGAAGGCGCCACGCTGCAGCAGGCGCTGGACGCAAGCGGCATCTTGCGGCGCTTCCCGCAGATCGACCTCGCCACGCAGAAGGTGGGCATATTCGGCAAGCTCAAGCCGCTCGACGCGGTGCTGGCCGACCACGATCGGGTGGAGATTTACCGGCCGCTGCTGGTCGATCCCAAGGTGTCGCGTCAGCGCCGCGTCGAGAAAACCCGCAAGGCGGGCTCGATCGAAGGGCGCCGCTGGCAGAACAAGGATTCGCGGTAGGCGGATTGGATCGGGTGGGGTGGAAAGCCGCCTCGATCCGCTGCCCTGGGAGGCGGTAAGCCGCCGTCAGGTAACTCAGGGCGCGCCCTGCGGCACGTCGCCGCGCCTCACCGCGCGGCGCCGCATCGCGGCTCACTGCGCCTCATCTCACCGCGCCGCAAGGCGCCGCACCTCACTGTGCCTCGCGTCGCGGCTCCGCACAGCGCCGCGCCTCGCCGCACCTCGAGGCGCCTCAAGGCGCCGTCACTTGCGGCTTGTCTTTGATTCGTGTCACGTCGGGCGTATCGTCGTCCGCATGCTGGCGCACCGACCAGCACACGCCGGCCACCAGCAGCAGAATCGCCGCCAGTTCTAGCGGGCGCGGCAGGCGCTCGTCATAAATGAACGCATAAAGCAGCGCGAACAACGTCTCGAACACGATCATCTGGCCGGAGAGCGTCAGCGGCAGCCGTTTCGATGCGGCATTCCACAGCCCGTTGCCGAGCCACGACGCGCCGATCGCGAGGCCCAGATTGAGCATCCAGAAGCTGTGCCAGCGACCGGCGGCCAGCTCGCCTTGCGGGCCGCCCGACGGCAGCACGGCAACCACGAGCCACAGCGCCGCGCCGAGCGCGCCCGTCACCACGCCCCACAGAACCGACCACTCATTGCCGCTGAAATGCGTCTGACGCTGCAGGTAGCGGGCGTTTTCGACCGCGAACCACGTCCAGCAGCCGAGCGCGCCGACCGCGCAGGCGAGGCCGAGCAGCTTGGTGGCGACGCTCACCGGCGTGCTGTCGGCGACCGTAAACACGTCGATGTTGATGCAGACGATGCCCGCCATCACCATCGTGAGCGGCCAGGCGAGGCGGGCGAGCGGCACCGCGCCATGATCGCGCCGGCCGAGCAGCGTCACCGTGACGGGCAGCACGCCGACGATCAGCGAAGCCGGCGCGATGCCGATCAGGTGGACGGCCGCCGTCAGCAGAAGGTAATAGAGCAGGTTGCCGGCCAGCGCCAGCTTCACCAGCGCGCCGAGATCCTCGCGGGTCAGCCGTTTGACGAGCGAGCGCCCCATGGGCAGCGCGGCGGCCAGCGAGACCACGCCGTACATGGTGTAGCGGCCGGCGCTCAGCAGCAGCGGCGAAAAATCGGGCAGCACGCGCGGCACCAGAAAAACCATGCCCCATAGGGCTCCGGCCAGGACTCCATAAACCACACCGCGCTGCATCGACTGCTCCTGCAAGAAAAAACTGGAATGGTCGGCAGAATAGCCGGTCGGCGGCTTCGGTGTCTTGTTCGATTCTGCATTCGGATGCTGTGGCGCCCGTTTGAGCCCCATTGCGCCCGAACGCGCAAACGAAACCGGATCGAACCCGAGGCGAACAGACAAGCGAAATCCCGCCGGGCCGATGATGCGAAAAAACTGCCCGAAATTCGCTAAGCTGCTGTTAGTGCAGTGAAAACCAGGGAGGTATCGCGTATAATTCGCTTTTGCGCCTATAGGATTTGCCATGCGTCTGATCCAAACAGCACTCACGTTCGATGACGTGCTCCTCGTCCCGGCTTTCTCCGATGTTCTGCCGCGCGACACCAGCCTCAAGACCCGGCTGACCCGCAACATCTCCCTGAATATGCCGCTCGTGTCCGCCGCCATGGACACGGTCACCGAAGCCCGCCTCGCCATCGCCATGGCGCAAATGGGTGGCGTGGGCATCATCCACAAGAACCTCACGGCTGCCGAGCAGGCGCGTGAAGTCGCCAAGGTGAAGCGCTTCGAGTCGGGCGTGGTCCGCGATCCGATCACCGTACCGCCGCAAATGAAGGTGCGCGACGTGATCGCGCTGTCGCGTCAGCATGGCATTTCGGGCTTCCCGGTCGTCGAAGGCGCGCAGCTGGTGGGTATCGTCACCAATCGCGACCTGCGCTTCGAAGAGCGTCTGGACGAGCCGGTGCGCAACATCATGACGCCGCGCGAGCGCCTCGTCACCGTCAAGGAAGGCACGCCGCTCGCCGAAGCCAAGGCGCTGATGCACAGCCACCGCCTCGAGCGCGTGCTGGTGATCAACGACGCATTCGAACTGCGCGGCCTGATGACCGTCAAGGACATCACCAAGCAGACCGAGCACCCGGACGCGTGTAAAGACGAACACGGCAAGCTGCGCGCGGGCGCGGCGGTCGGCGTGGGCGAAGACAACGAAGAGCGCGTGGAACTGCTGGTGCAGGCCGGTGTGGACGTAATCGTCGTGGACACGGCGCACGGCCACAGCAAAGGCGTGCTCGAGCGCGTCAAATGGGTCAAGCAGAACTTCCCGCAGGTTGAAGTGATCGGCGGCAACATCGCCACTGCGGCGGCTGCCAAGGCGCTCGTGGAATATGGCGCGGACGGCGTGAAGGTCGGTATCGGCCCGGGCTCGATCTGCACGACGCGGATCGTTGCGGGCGTGGGTGTGCCGCAGGTCACGGCGATCTCGAACGTTTCCGAAGCGCTGAAGGGCACGGGCGTGCCGGTCATCGCCGACGGCGGCGTGCGATTCTCCGGCGACGTCAGCAAGGCGCTGGCCGCCGGCGCGAACGCCGTGATGATGGGCAGCATGTTCGCCGGCACGGAAGAAGCGCCGGGCGACGTGTTCCTGTTCCAGGGCCGTCAGTACAAGTCGTACCGTGGCATGGGCTCGGTCGGCGCCATGAAAGACGGCGCGGCTGACCGCTACTTCCAGGACAACTCCGCGAACATCGACAAGCTGGTGCCGGAAGGTATCGAAGGCCGCGTCGCCTACAAGGGCTCGGTCAACGCGATCCTTTACCAGCTGATCGGCGGCGTGCGCGCCAGCATGGGCTACTGCGGCTGCCGCACCATCGCCGAGATGAACGACAAGGCCGAGTTCGTGCAGATCACGGGCGCGGGCTTGCGCGAGTCGCATGTGCATGACGTGCAAATCACCAAGGAAGCACCCAACTACCACGTGGACTAAACGCCAATGAAGCCATTGCTGCGCGGTGTACTCATCCTCGATGCCTTGCTGTTGCTTGCGTTCGGCCTGCTGTTTCTGCTGACGCCGTGGACTTCGCTGTACAACGCGCTGCTTCTGGTGCAAACCCAGCCGGCTCTGGTCGGCCAGGGGTTTGGCGTGGCGCTGATCGGGCTTGCGTGGCTGGCCTTGCACGCGTCGATCGACGGCGCGCTCACGTCCTCGGTCGCCCGGACGGTCGGCCATGTGAACTGGCTGACCGGCGTGCTGATGCTGGTCTGGCTGCTCGGTCTGCATACGCCGGCGCTGACCGGTTTCGGTCAGATCGTCGCGGTGCTGACGGCCGTGGTGCTGCTGGTGATCGGTCTGGGCGGCGTGCGCTTGTCGGGCGCGGTGCGGCGGCGCGAGAAAGTGCGGCTGGTCGAAGCCGCCGCTGCTGAGCGTGCCGAAAAGCAGGCGGCCAAAGACGCCGCGAAAGACGCAGCCAACCGGCGCGAGCCGGGTCGCGTGACAGCGGGTTTTCCGGTGTATCACGCCGAGCCGGTCGTCGAGCCCGTGGTGCCGGTTACGCGTCCAGTCAATCCCGCCAGTCCTGTCGCAGCAGCGCCGCTTCATCCGGTGGCCGACGAAGCCGGCCTGACAGCCTCCGAACGCGCAGCGCGGGCAGAAGCCGCTGCCGCGCGTGACGAAGCCCGCGACGGCGCCGCCAACGCGCCCCGGCCGCCGTTTCATGGCTGAGGCGTCGCGCGCCACGCCATCCGCCGCAGTGACCGGATTTCGTTCGCGCTCGCCGCAGGCAACTGGCTGTGGCGCCGCACGCACCAGACCGCTGCATCGTTACGCTTCACGCTCGATCGTCCCCACGTGGACCGCTTTGAATTCAACGCCGCGCGCTGTGCGCGGCATTCCGTATCCGCTTACTCTTTGACTCCGTCCGCTGCCATGCACGACAAGATTCTGATCCTCGACTTCGGTTCGCAAGTCACCCAACTGATTGCACGTCGCGTTCGCGAAGCCAACGTGTATTCGGAAATTCATCCGTACGACGTCGATGCGTCGTTCATTCGCGACTTCGCGCCGAAGGGCGTGATCCTCTCCGGCGGCCCGAGCTCGGTCACCGAAACGGATACGCCGCGCGTGCCGCAGGCCGTGTTCGAACTCGGCGTGCCGGTGCTGGGCATCTGCTACGGCATGCAGGCTATGGCCGAGCAGCTGGGCGGCAAGGTCGACATCGGCCACCTGCGTGAGTTCGGTTATGCCGAAGTGCGCGCGCGCAATCACACGAGCCTGCTCGAAGGCATTAGCGACTTCACCACGCCGGAAGGTCACGGCATGCTGAAGGTGTGGATGAGCCACGGCGACAAGGTGCTGGAAATGCCGCCGGGCTTCGCGCTGATGGCGTCGACGGAATCGTGCCCGATCGCGGCAATGGCCGACGAAAAGCGCCGTTTCTACGGCCTGCAATGGCACCCGGAAGTCACGCACACCGTGCAGGGCCGCGCCATGCTCGAACGCTTCGTGCTGCAGATTTGCGGCGCGCAGCCCGATTGGGAAATGGGCCACTATATCGACGAAGCCGTCGCCAAAATTCGCGAGCAGGTCGGTAGTGAGCACGTGATTCTGGGTCTGTCGGGCGGCGTGGATTCGTCGGTGGCGGCGGCGCTGCTGCATCGCGCGATCGGCGATCAGCTCACCTGCGTGTTCGTCGATCATGGCCTGCTGCGCCTGAACGAAGCCGAGCAGGTGATGGCGACCTTCGCGGACCACCTGGGCGTGAAGGTGATTCACGTCGACGCGAGCGAAGTGTTCCTGCGCAAGCTCGCCGGTGTGACCGATCCGGAAGCGAAGCGCAAGATCATCGGCGCGGAATTCGTCGAAGTGTTCCAGACGGAAGCCGGCAAGCTGACCGATGCGAAGTGGCTGGCGCAAGGCACGATCTATCCGGACGTGATCGAATCGGCCGGCAAGGGCAAGAAAGCCACCCAGACGATCAAGAGCCACCACAACGTGGGCGGCCTGCCTGAGACGCTGAATCTGAAGCTGCTCGAGCCGCTGCGCGAACTGTTCAAGGACGAAGTGCGCGAACTTGGCGTCAAGCTCGGTTTGCCGCCGGCCATGGTGTACCGCCATCCGTTCCCGGGCCCGGGTCTGGGCGTGCGGATTCTCGGCGAAGTGAAGCGCGACTTTGCGGACCTGCTGCGCCGCGCGGACGCGATTTTCATCGAGACGCTGCGCACGTTCATCGACAAGGAAACCGGCAAGTCCTGGTACGATTTGACGAGCCAGGCGTTCGCGGTGTTTCTGCCGGTGAAGAGCGTTGGCGTGATGGGCGACGGGCGGACTTACGAGTATGTCGTCGCGCTGCGCGCCGTGCAGACGCTCGACTTCATGACCGCGCATTGGGCGCATCTGCCGCATGAGCTGCTGGGGCATGTGTCCAACCGGATCATCAATGAAGTGCGTGGCATCAACCGGGTGGTGTATGACATCTCGGGTAAGCCGCCGGCGACGATCGAGTGGGAATGATTCAGACCGCTCCCAGTCGTGCCGGGAGGTCCGGTTTTCCATGTTTTTCCGTTTAAAAAAACATAAGGTTATTGTCCGTTTCGGTCTGCTGTGATCCGGGCAATGGCTGACGAAAATGCCGGTACCGGTGACGGTGCCGGCATTTTTTTTGGGGACGGCCTTGTTCGATACCATCAAACCAGTCTCTCGGTATCGGTTGACGGTATACGTTCGAGGCGACCGAGCCACTAACGTCTGGTAAGTCGACGGAGAAACACTTCTCACTGAATGCTTTCAGCTTGCTCCCAACCTCCGCCCAAAACCTTGTACAACGTCACAAGATTGGCTTGCCGGGACAGCGTATCGGTCGCGAGTTGCTGCTGCGCGGTGTAGAGCGTGCGCTGCGCATCGAGGAAGGTCAGAAAACTGTCCGTGCCCGCCTTGTAACGCGCTTCGGCCAGCGTGTAGTAACGCTGCGAGGACGTGACGTAGTCGCGATCCGCCTGCACCTGGTCGATGTAGGTGGCGCGTGCGGTGAGCGCATTCGATACTTCCTTGAAGGCCGTCTGGATCGTGTTTTCATAGTCGGCGACCTCGATCTGCTTCTCGATTTTCGCAACATCGAGCGATGCCTTGTTGCTACCGTAATCGAAGATCGGCATCGACACGCTCGGCGCGAATGCCCATGCTCCCGTGCCGGCCTTGAACAAACCCGAGAGCGTCGAACTCGACGTGCCGGCCGTCGCCGTCAACTCGATCTTCGGGAAGAACGCCGCGCGCGCGGCGCCGATGTTGGCGTTCGCCGCTTTCAACGCATGCTCGGCCTGCACGATGTCAGGACGACGGGTGAGCAACAGGGACGGCACGCCCGCGCCGATGTCGGCGAACATGGACTCGTCGTCGAATGAGCGGGCAGGCGGCAGGTCATCGGGAATCGGCGCGCCGAGCACAGCGACCAGATTGTTGCGGTCTTGCGCGACGGCACGACGGTAAGCCGCCAGGCTGGCCTTCGCGCTCGCCAACGAATTCTCGGCTTGTTGCACGTCGAGCAGGGAAGAGTTGCCCAACTCCTGAACACGCTTCGTGACCTCGTAGGTCGACTGATCCGCCTTGACCGTGTCTTCGGTTAATTGCAGCAGGCGTTCATCGGACAGCAAGGTCAGGTAGTCGGTCGCCACCGTCGCGATCAAACTGATCTGCGTGCTTTGGCGCGACGCGTCCGTGGCGAGATAGTTTTCCAGCGCCTGACGCTTGAGGCTGCGCAAGCGTCCAAAGAAATCGATTTCCCACGACGTCGTGCCGACATTGAGATCGCTGACACTGCTCGTCACGCCTTGGGTTCGCTCCCGAGTCAGGCTGCCGCTCGCGCTGATCGACGGCGCAAGCGCGGCGCGCGTGATCCGGTATTGCGCTTCGTACTCGGCGACGTTCAACGCCGCCACGCGCAGGTCGCGATTGTTCGCCAACGCGATGCCGATCAACCGCTGCAGACGTTCATCGCGAAAGAAGCTTTGCCATGCGGTATCGGCGGCCAGCGGCGGTGTGACGCCCGTGCTGCTCGCGCTCGTCGAACTCGCCGCGGCGCTCGTGCTTTCGTAGCCATCGCCGTGCGGATACGCCACCGCCACCGGCGCGGCGGGCCGTTCATAGTGCGGATCGAGCGTGCAGCCCGCGAGCAGCGCGAGCGCGAGCGCCGCTGCACAGGCACCGAGTTTGAGTCCCATCATTCAACACCTTCCTGTTGCTTGGTGTCGCCGTGCTCGCCGAACAGGCGTCGCACGACGACGAAGAAAACCGGCACGAAAAAGATCGCAAGGAACGTGGCGGCGATCATCCCGCCCATCACGCCGGTGCCGATTGCATGACGGCTCGCCGAGCCGGCGCCCGTGCTGATCACGAGCGGCAGGACGCCGAATATGAAGGCGAGCGAGGTCATCAGAATCGGCCGCAACCGCAACCGCGCGGCCTCGACGGTGGCTTCGATCAGCCCGCGCCCCTGCGCCTGCAGATCCTTGGCGAATTCGACGATCAGGATTGCGTTCTTGGTGGACAAGCCAATGGTCGCGAGCAGGCCGACCTTGAAATAGATGTCGTCGGAGAGCCCGCGGATATGCGCGCCCAACACCGCACCGAGCACGCCGAGCGGCACCACGAGAATCACCGCGATCGGAATGGACCAGCTTTCATACAGGCCGGCAAGACAGAGGAACACCACGATCAGCGAAATCGCGTAAAGATAGATCGCTTGCGAGCCGGCAATGCGCTCCTGATACGATTGCCCGGTCCAGTCGATGCTGTAGCCCGCGGGCAGTTTCTTGACGAGCGCATCGACCGCGTCCATCGCCTGGCCGGTGCTTGTATTTGCACCGGTTTGCGCGGTCATTTCCATTGCCAGCGTGCGATTAAAGCGCTCGATCTGCGGCGGCCCGAAGGTCCATTTGCCGGTGGCGAAGGCGGAGAAGGGCACCATCTCGCCGTCGTAGCCGCTGGTGGTTGAACTGCTAGTTGAGCTGCTGGTCGAGCTGGTGCTCGTCGAAGTGGTGCTGCCCGAACTGCTCGTGGTGCTGGAGCGCACATACCATCGGCCGATGTCCGACGGCATCATCCGGTATGGCGCGTCGGCCTGGACGTAGACCTTTTGAATGCGCCCCGTATCGACATAGTTGTTCACATATGAAGAGCCGAACGCCGTCTGCAACGTGTCGTTCACATCGGCAATGGAGAGCCCGAGCGCGCTCGCCTTCTCACGGTCGATATCGACATGGAACTGCGGCGTGTCGTCGAGACCGCCGGGACGCATGCCGGACAACGCGCTGTCTTTGGCCGCGAGCGCGAGCAGTTGCTGGCGCGCGGCCATCAGCTTGTCGTGGCCTTGGCCCGCGCGGTCTTCCAGTTCGAAGTCGAGGCCGCTCTGTGTGCCGAGTTCCTGAATGGCCGGCGGATTGAGCGCGAAAATCTGCGCGTCGCGCGTGGCGGCGAAGTGCATGTTGGCGTGCTGGATGAGTGCCGCCGCCGAGCCGTCCTTGCCGCGCCGGGTGCTCCAGTCCTTGAGCTTCACGAACGCCAACGCGTTGTTCTGTCCGGAACCGTTGAAGCTGAACCCGGTCAGTGCGATGATCTTGTCGACCTGCGGAAGCCCGAGATAGTACGCTTCGACCTTCTTCACGGTTTCCAGCGTCTGCGCGGCGGGCGTGCCGACCGGCGCGGAAATCGAGGTGATGATGATCCCCTGATCCTCGTCGGGCAGGTAAGACGAAGGCAGCTTCATGAAGAGGAGCGCCACGACGCCCGCGATCAACACATAGATCACCATGTAGCGCATCGGATTGCCGATCACGCGCGAGACCGCCGAGTCATAGCGATCCGTGCCGCGCGCGAGCACGCGGTTGAACCAGCCGAACACGCCGCGTTTCGCGTGATGCTCGACGTCGTCACGCCGCAGCAAAGTGGCGCACAGCGCCGGCGTGAGCGTCAGCGCGAGGAACACGGAAAGCAGCATCGCCGCGACGATCGTCACGGAAAACTGCCGGTAAATCGCGCCGGTCGAGCCCGAGAAGAACGCCATTGGAATGAACACGGCGATCAGCACCGTCGTGATGCCGACCAGTGCGCCCGTGATCTGCTTCATTGCCTTGCGCGTGGCTTCGACCGGAGACAGTCCTTCTTCGGCGATCAACCGCTCGACGTTTTCGACGACCACGATGGCGTCGTCCACCAGCAGGCCGATTGCCAGCACCAGCCCGAACATCGACAGTACGTTGATCGAAAATCCGACCACCGACATCACCGCGAACGTGCCGAGCAGGGCGACTGGCACGACAATGGTCGGAATCAGCGTCGCGCGCAGGTTCTGCAGGAACACGTACATCACGACAAAAACCAGCATGACCGCTTCGATCAGCGTCTTCACCACTTCTTCGATCGAGATCCTCACGAACGGCGTGGTGTCGTACGGATAGTCGACCACCACGTTGCGCGGCAATTGCCCGCTCAGTTCGTCGAGCTTGGCGCGCACGGCTTTCGCGACGCTCATCGCATTCGCGCCGCTCGCGAGCTTGACCGCGAGCGAGGCCGCCGGCGCGCCGTTCAGGCGCGAGTCCGTGCTGTAGTCGTCGCCGCCCACCTCGACGCGCGCGACGTCCTTGAGCATGACTTTCGAGCCGTCGCTATTTACACGCAACAGGATCGCGCCGAACTGCGCGGGCGTGGTGAGCAGGCTCGATGCGGAAATCGTCGCGTTGATGGCCTGCGTTTTCGTGGACGGCGAGCCGCCAATCTGGCCCACCGAGAGTTGCACGTTCTGATTCGTGATCGCGGTAGTAACGTCGGCGGTGGTGAGCCCGACTGCCTGCAACTTCACCGGGTCCAGCCAGATGCGCATGGCGTGTTGCGCGCCGAACAGCGTGACGTCGCCCACGCCGTTGATCTGTGTGAGCGGGTCCTCGATCTGCGTCGCGATGATATTGCCCAGATCGATGGAATTCATGCTGCCGTCACTCGACGACAGCGACACGATCATCAGGAACGCGTTGGCCGCTTTCGCGACCTGCACGCCTTGCTCCTGAACCGTCTCAGGCAGCGACGAACTGGCCTGCTCGACCTTGTTCTGCACTTGCACCTGCGCGATATCCGCATTGGTGCCCTGCTGAAACGTGAGCGTGATGCGCGCCTGTCCCGACGAACTGCTGGTGGACGACATATAGAGCAGATGGTCGATGCCGCTCAGCTTCTGTTCGATCACCTGCGTGACGGTCGTGGCGATGGTTTCGGCGGAGGCGCCCGGATAGGTTGCCGTAATTTGCACGGAAACCGGCGCCACGCTCGGATACTGTTCGACCGGAAGCGTCTCGATGGAAGCACCGCCGATCATCATGATGACGATGGCGATGACCCACGCGAGGATCGGTCGGTTGATAAAAAATCCTGCCATGAGAGTCTCGCTTTAACTATGGGCTGCCGACGTGTTGTCCGCGGTGGCGGGCGTGGCCGAGGTACCCGATGTGCCGGGGCTTTCGACGGGCTTGACGAGCGAGCCGGTGCGCGTTTTCTGCGAGCCCGCGACGATCACGCGATCGCCCGCTTTGAGGCCGCTCGTGACGAGCCAGTCGCTGCCCGATGCGGTGTCGGCCGTCACGGCTCTCTGCACGACCTTGTTGTCGGCGCCGACGGTGAGCACGCTGGCGGAGCCGTCCGACGCACGCGAGACCGCGAGTTGCGGCACCGTGATTGCCTGCTGGTTCACGCCTTCTTCGAGTCGCGCGCGCACGAACATGCCGGGCAATAACACGCCGTCCGGATTCGGGAATACGCAGCGCAAGGTCACGGACCCGGTGGTGGTGTCGACGGTGATATCGGAGAACAGCAGCTTGCCGGACTGCGCATAGGTGCTGCCGTCTTCCATCACCAGATGAACGACGGCGCCGTCCGTGCCGGCCTGCTGCAATTGACCGCTCGCGAATTCCTTCTGCAGACGCAGCCAGTCCGCGGAGGAGCGTGTGACGTCGAGATACATCTCGCTCGTCGCCTGCACCGTTGCGAGCGCGGTGGTCTGCTCGGCGGTCACGAGCGCGCCTTCGGTCACGCTCGATTTGCCGATGCGGCCCGCAATCGGTGCCACCACCTTTGTGTAGCCGAGATTGATCGCGGCGGTCTTCAACGCGGCGCGGTCGGCGACGACGTCGGCTTTCGCCTCGTCCAGCGCGGCGACGGCGTCGTCGTAGTCCTGGCGGCTCACGCCCTGGATCTTCGAGAGCTCGGCGTAGCGCGTGGCCTTGGTCTGCGCGGCGCTCGCCGTCGCCACTGCTTTGGCCAGCGTGCCGACCGCCTGGTCATAGGCGGCCTGATAACTGGACGCGTCGATCTGATACAGCACGGCGCCGGCCGCGACCTGCGAGCCCTCGGTAAACAGGCGTTTTCTGACGATGCCTTCGACTTGCGGCCGGACTTCGGCGACGCGAATCGCCGAGAGCCGTCCGGACAATTCGGTGCTCGACACAACGGTATGCGGCGTGATGGTCTGGACGCTGACTTCGGGGACCGTCTGCACGGGTCCATGAGACGCTTCGTCGCCGCAACCGGACAACATGAATGTGGCAGCGGCAACGGCCGCCGCGAGTAGCGTGAACGCCGGCGCGCGCGGTGACGGTTCAACCGCGATGGTGAGAGTGGGCATGCTGTGAGCATCCTTCGACTGGATTTCGAACAAGGTCCGTCTGGCGCGCGCCGTTCGCTCGCGAAAGAGCCCGCGCAGCGCTGCGCCAGCGGCAAGATGGAGCCCAGCATAGAGACCAACGTCTTACGGTGGCTTAGACAGGGATTACGACTTGTAACGGAGCGCGGCTTGTGGGGTGGGGGGATGGGATGGGAACGTGATGCCGTGCGCAAGACACTCGAACTGGCCGCGCCGCCGTAATAAACTGTAAGCGTGGCTAAGAACCCGCAACCCTCGGCGTCGCGCGATTCGATATATTTCGACCAGTGGCTGGCGCGCGGGAATGCCGTCCGTCAACTCTCTTCATCGATCAGGGCCCAGCCATGCCAGACACGCCCATCCAGGTTTTACTGGTCGACGACGACGCCGACCTTCGCGACCTGCTCCGAACGTTCTTTCAGCAACGCGGCATCGAGATGTCCGTGCTGCACGACGCCAATCATTTGAGCCGCCGGCTTGAACGCGAGCGGCCCTCGATCATCGTGCTCGATCTGATGATGCCGGGCATCGACGGACTCAGCGCGCTCAAGCAATTGCGCGCCAATGGCGACGCGATTCCCGTGATCATGCTGACGGCACGCGCCGACGGCGTGGATCGCGTGGTCGGTCTCGAACTCGGCGCCGACGACTATCTCGGCAAGCCGTTCATGCCACAGGAACTGCTTGCGCGTATTCATGCGGTGCTGCGCCGGCATGCCCAACCGGCGCTCGCAGCGGCGTCGCCGGTCGAAAAGCGTGAAGCACTGCGCTTCGGCCGCTTCAGGCTCGATTTCGCGAGCCGCACGCTATTTCGAGGTGACGAGCTGCTCAAGCTGACCGGCGGCGAATACGCGTTGCTCGAGGTGCTTGCCCAACATCCGATGGAAACGCTGTCGCGCTCGAAGCTAGTCGACCTGCTGCACGGTCCCTATTCGGAAGTGACCGAGCGCGGTATCGACGTGCCGGTGTGGCGCCTGCGCCGTCTGCTCGAAGACGATCCGGCCAATCCGCGCGTGATTCAGACGATACGTGGCACCGGCTACATGTTCGTGCCTGGCGGCAGTGACGATGACCAATCCCTTTAACACGCTGTTCGGCCGGCTCTCGTTGATGACGGTGAGCCTGATCGTGCTGGTTCACATTACCGCCCTGTTGCTCGTGGACCGTGAGCGCGGCCAGATCGACACGGCTCATGCGCAGCGCGCTCTGCTTCTCGCAGTTCAGGCAGAACATGACGGTACTCTGGCCGCTTCGCACGTATCGGCGATACTCGGCGTGTCGTATGTGAAAGCGAACGACGCGATCGCGTCAGGCTGTCCCGCGCCGTGCGAGAACACCTCGGGTCCGTTCGAACGCGACTTGCGGGCGAAGTTGCCGCCTGGCAGCCAGGTGGTGTCCAACGCCGACGATGGCACGGTGTGGGTGCACTACGCGGGCAATCCGGATTGGATCAAGCTGCAGAATTCGATGTTGCCGGCGCGACGCTTTCTCGGTGCGTCGGCGATGATGCTGATCTTTGCGGTGATCGTCGCGTTGGTTGCTGCGTGGCATTTGCAGCGGCCGTTGCATCGGTTGGCGCTTGCGGCGCGCGAGTTCCGCGTGGGCCATCGTGCGCCGGTTGTGGAGGCGAGCGGTCCGCGCGAAGTGAAGGAGTTGATTGGCGACTTCAACCAGATGGTGCACGAACTCGCGCAAGCCGAGCAGGAGCGCGCGGTGATGCTGGCCGGCGTGGCGCACGATCTGCGCGCGCCGATTACGCGGATGCAGGTGCGCGCGGATCTGCTGCCCGACGAAGCGAACCGTCGCGGCTTCTTGCGCGATGCAGAGTCGTTGTCGCGGATCGTCACGCAGTTTCTGGACTTTGCGCGTGAGACGGTCGACGCTTCACCGCGCACCCACGTCGATGCGCATTGCCGCCGCCACTACGGCGACAGTCTCGCTGACGATGCACTCGTGCGTCTGAATCTGCGCGCCGGTGACGGCTTCGAGTTGCCGCTCGTCGACCTCGACCGGATTCTGACGAATCTGATCGAGAACGCGCTCACGTACGGCGAACCGCCGGTGGAAATCTCGACGTCACGGGAAAACGGCCGCTTCACGCTCGTGGTGCGCGATCACGGCAGCGGCATACCTGGCAACCAGCTCGACCGCGCGCTGCAACCCTTTGGGCGGCTCGACGAAGCGCGCGGCGGCGATGCCCATTGCGGCTTGGGCCTCGCGATCGTGCGGCGTCTGGTGCGGTATAACGGCGGCGAGTTTCATGCGGATAACGCGCCCGACGGAGGGTTCGTGGTGTCGATGACGTTTCCGCTGTAGTCGCAGCGTGGCGACGGGCAGCATGACGAATTGTCAGAGAAGCAGCCCAGGCAGGAGCGGGCGTACCTCTCTTACGGATAGTCACTGAAGCGCGAGGTGGGTTCGTTGACCGTCGAAGCCGGTGTATAACCTGGCACATTCGCGCGAAACTGATCGAGCAGCCCGTTATCCACCTGCGAAAAACCCTTGAGCTGAAGTTGCATCAACACACGCGTACCGGTGCTCGGCGACGTGGTCGAACTGGTGGCGTTGGTGTACTTTTCGAACGCGACGCCCAATGACCAGCAATCCGCGTCGTACTGAAATCCCAGCAATCCTGCGATCAGGCGGTGCGTGCTCATATCGTAATTCACCCGGGCCACGCTCACCATGTTGCGCGCGAGTGGCCATTGCTCCGACACGATGAACTGGTTGACCGGTTGATAGTCGAGCGTACTGTTAGCCCGCGTATAGCGATACGCGACGTTCAACACCTCGCGAGCGCCCGGCGCCCAGCCGAAGCCGGCCTCCGCATGGGTCAGGTAATGGTTGGCCTGGCTGTACTCCACCGCCTGTTCGGTCGTGAAATCCGGCCCCACCTTGTACGAAGCGCCCACGATCACGCCGGTACGAGCGACCGTACTGGCCGCGTCGTCCGTCTGCAGGGTCACGCGCGGGGTGCGGAAGTCGTACTGCTGCGCGAGGATGAAACGGGCGCGCTCGTCGCCGCTCGCGGGATCGATGAAACGCGTGGTCAGTGCGGCGGTGACGCGATTGGCGTCGGACACCCGGTCGTTGCCGACGAAGCTGTTGGGCATGAACAATTCCGTGAGCCCGAAATCGGCCGTTGCCGTATCGAACAGCGGCGCGAACGATTGGTCGCGATACGGCGTGTACACATAGAAAAGCCGCGGTTCGAGGGTCTGTATGTACGATTGCCCGAAAAGCCGCACGCTGCGCTCGAACCGCATGCCCGAGTCGAGGCTGAAGGTAGGTACGTTCACACTGAACGACTTCGGCTCCCCGGCGGGCACGTCGGTACCGATCGAGGTCAGATCGTAGGCTGCGAAATGCCACGCGAGCTTCGGGGTGATGAACCAGCCCGGGCGCTCGATCGGATAGCTGACGTAAGGATTGAACACGAAGCGGTTGCCTTGCGTCATATCCGACGATGAGATCGTGAAACGTGTCGCATCCGCTTCCGCGCCGAAGTCGAATCCGCCCACGTCGTAGCGTGCATAGTGCACGTTCACCTGCGGTTCGCGGTTATAGGTCGAGTCGCTCGAGAAAGTCTGCCAGCGCTGTTCGCGGGCCAGCACGCTCCACGGACCGTTGCTGTAGGTGAGGCCCGCCTCCTGTTGGTAGAGCGTGGTGGAGCCGGTTGGAAACGCCACGCCCGAGGCCAGATCGGTCGACACCGTCGAGTCCGACACGCGGTTGTAGTTCACGTAGGCGTTCAGACCGGAACCGAGATTCCAGTTCTGATTCAACGCAATCGAGTAGCGTTGTGTTCCGGTAATCGCATCGTGCGGCAGCCATGCGAGAGATATCGTGCCCGAATCGCCCGGCTGCATATAGCGGTAGTCGGCGGTCAGCATCTCGCCTCGACGCGACATGATGCGCGGCGTGAGCGTGAGGTCGTAATTCGGCGCGAGATTGAAGTAGTACGGCAATGCGACGTCGACGCCGTTGGTGGAACTGACCGAGAACGTCGGCGGCAGGAAGCCGCTGCGGCGGGCGCCGGACAATGGAAACGACAGCCATGGGCTCGCCAGCAGTGGCACGCCCTGAAAAAACAGCACGCCGTAGTGCGCGATGCCTTCGTCGTTGCCATTGTCGATATCGAATTCGGATGCCTTCAGATACCACGCCGGCGCGGACTCGCATTGGCAGGTGCTGTATGTGCCGCGATAAACGATGGTACGTTCGTTATCGACCACATCCGCGCGCTCGGCGCTGCCCCATCCGCCGCTGAGATTGAACCGGTACTTCGGCACGCTGATATAGCCGTGGTTTGCATCCACATAAAAATGCGCGTCCGGCCCGTCGAATACGTTGCCGTTGTCGGCGAGGCGCACATGGCCGTAGGCGTCGACCTTGTCGCGGTCGACGTCGTAATGCAGCGCGTCTGCCTCGACAATCGACGCCGGGCGCCGCAACTGCGCGTGTCCTTTCAATGAGACGTCGGTGCCGGTCGTGGTGGTCATCGAATCGGCTATCGCCGAGGTGACGGGTTTGTCGCCCGGCCGCAGGAGATGTTCGCTCAATTGCGGCGCGAGGCGCAGGCCCCAGATGCCGTCGAGCGATTCGGGCACCGCTGCGGTGCCGGCCAATTGCGCGTAACCGGCAAGTGGCGCGCATCCTGCCGCGCATAGCACGAGAGGAACGAGCGGCCGCAAACGTAGACGCTGAAATACACGGCGTAGTATCAAGACAGGTAATGCCCGGAAAGGAGGAGGGAGGCTGCGATTCGGCGTGGTGAAGAGGAGCCCGGGCATGCGCCCGGTCGAACAGCGTCATGCGCGGGTGGATAGACCGGGCTTTACTGAAGCGTCATGTCGTTCGAGCGGGGCTCGCTTACACCCGCTGCGCCGCCGAGCGCCTGCAGCAGATAGGGAATCTGCCCGGCCGGCAACGAAAACGACAACCCCGCGCTGCCGGATAGCCGGAAGCGGATCACCACCATCTCCATACCGTTGAGCCGACCGACTTCCCAGCCCTGGCAGTGCAACGCGAAGCCCATGTCCTGATCGTTATGAATCACGCGGTCGGCGTGCTCGATGGCATTCGGCAGGGCGACCAGCAAGTCGTTGAGTACCGAGCGATGCAACGCAGCGGTGGGCTGATTGCCGTGAATGAGCAGGTATTGACCATCCGCCGTCAACTGCATGTCGGTAATGGAATTGAGCATGAAGGTCGACGAATCAGACACGGTTCGGTTCCTCCAGTCCTGGCGTTGTCCGGCTCGCGGCTTGACGATCCGCCGTGTTCGCGATGTTCGCCGCGCTGCCGGACGCCTCGCGTGGAGTGAGCAGCGACGCCAGAGCCAGATGGATCGAGAAGATCGGCGTTGAGCTGGCACGCAGGACCGCCGCCAGAACGGTGGGTGAAAGATATTCAATCATGATCGCTTCTCCAAATCGCGTTTCGCAGGTAGCGGAATCGACAATTTGACGATAGCAGCGCACGCCGGCCGCCGGGTTACACGCGCCCTACGCTTCCTTGGGTTCTGTAACGCTTTATTTCGACGCACGGTCTGCAAAGCGAATGCGCCTGCCCAACGAGCAGCCTACGCACGTTAGCAACCCTAATGTACGGAAAGTTTTCAGTAACGATCCAGGGCAATCACGTCCCTATACTTCGCGCTTTCCAGAGCCGAGGCACGTCGTTTCGAATGCAGCGCTCGCATGCTTTCTCGTTGTCGCGCGATGCATCAGGACTGAAACCCAAGATGAAACTTCAAGTATTAACGAGCCGTTTAGGCGGCGCGCTCTCGCTCGCCGGCATTACGCTGACAAGCGGGTCCGCCCAGGCCGCGCAGCCTTTCGTGGTGCAAGACATCCGCATCGAGGGACTGAAACGTGTCGAGGCCGGCACGCTGTTCGCCTATCTACCGATCAAGCAGGGCAGCATGTTCAGCGACGATAAGGCTTCCGAAGCGATCCGCGCGCTCTATGCCACCGGCTTCTTCAACGAGGTGCGGATCTCGACCGAGGGCAATGTCGTGATCGTGTACGTGCAGGAACGTCCGGCCGTCGGTACGATCGACTTCGCGGGTATTCATGAATTCGACAAGGAAAACCTCACCAAGGCACTCGGTTCGGTCGGACTGTCGCAGGGCCGCTATTACGACAAGGCGCTGGTCGACAAAGCCGAACAGGAACTCAAGCGCCAGTACCTGACGCGCGGCTATTACGCCGCCGAAGTCGTCACCACGATCACGCCGATCGACCGCAATCGGGTGGCCGTGCTGTTTTCGGTCGTCGAGGGGCCGAGCGCGAAGATCCGCCAGATCAACTTCATCGGCAACCAGGCATTCAGTACCGATACGTTGCGCGACGAGATGCAACTGTCCACGCCGAACTGGTTCTCGTGGTACACGAAGAACGACCTGTACGCGAAGGACAAACTCACCGGCGATCTGGAACACGTACGCGCGTATTACCTGAATCGCGGCTATCTGGAGTTCAACATCGAGTCGACTCAGGTATCGCTGACACCCGACAAGAAGGAGATGTACCTCACCGTCACGCTGCACGAGGGCGAGCCGTATACGATTACGTCGATCGGACTCGCGGGCAATCTGCTCGATCGCGAAGCGGAATTGAGAAAGCTCGTCAATATAAAAGCCGGTGAGCGTTTCTCGGCCGAGAAGCTGCAGGCCACCACCAAGGCCATTGTCGACAGGCTGGGAGAGTATGGCTATGCGTTCGCCACCGTCAATGCGGTGCCGAAGATCGATCAGGAACACCATACGGTCGATCTGACATTGCAGGTGGACCCGAGCCGCCGCGTGTATGTGCGCCACATCAACGTGATAGGCAACACACGTACGCGTGACGAAGTGGTGCGCCGTGAAATGCGTCAGCTCGAAAGCTCGTGGTTCGATTCGAACCGTCTCACGCTGTCGAAAGACCGGGTCAACCGGCTTGGCTACTTCACCGATGTGGATGTCACTACGGTGCCGGTGGAAGGCTCGCCCGATCAGGTCGACGTGGACGTCAAGGTCAGCGAGAAACCCACTGGCGCGATTACGCTGGGCGCGGGCTTTTCGTCGACGGACAAGGTCGTGCTCTCGGCCGGCATCTCGCAAGACAACGTGTTCGGTTCGGGCACGAGCCTCGCCGTGAACGTGAACACCGCGAAGACCTACCGCACACTGACCGTGACGCAGACCGATCCCTATTTCACCGTGGACGGCATCAAGCGGATCACCGACGTGTACTACCGCACCAACTACCCGCTCTACTACTATACGGACACAAGCTTTCGCATCATTACGGTGGGCGCGGATCTGAAATTCGGCATTCCGTTTTCCGAGGCGGATACCGTCTATTTCGGTGTTGGACTTGAACAGAACCGCCTGTCGACGGATTCGTCCACGCCGCAAAGTTACAAGGACTACGTGGCCGAATTCGGCCACGTGGTCAACAATGTGCCGCTCACGGCGGGGTGGGCTCGCGACAATCGAGACAGCGCGCTGGTGCCGAGCCGCGGCTACTTCATTCAGGGTAACGGCGAAGTCGGCACGCCGGCCGGCGGCACCGAATACTACAAGGCGGACGTGCAGGCGCAGTATTACTACTCGTTCTCGCGCGGCTTCATTCTCGGCCTGAATCTGCAGGGCGGTTATGGCAATGGATTTGCGGGTAAGGCTTATCCGATCTTCAAGAACTACTATGCGGGCGGGATCGGCTCGGTGCGCGGCTACGAGTCCGGTTCGCTCGGTCCGACCGACAAGACGACCGGCGACCCAATCGGCGGATCGCGCATGGTAGTGGCCAACGTCGAGATGACGTTCCCGCTGCCAGGCAGTGGTTGGGACCGGACGCTACGCGTATTCACTTTCCTCGATGCCGGCAATGTCTGGGGCGACGAAGGCAACAGCACCGGCGCCAACGGATTGCGTTACAGCTATGGTGCGGGTCTCGAATGGATTTCACCGATTGGTCCGCTCAAGCTTTCGCTCGGCTTCCCGATCGTCAAACACGCGACTGACAAATATCAGAAGTTCCAGTTTCAGATCGGCACGTCGTTCTGAGCGAGTGTCGCAAGGCTGCGGGCCGGAGCCGCGCAGAGGCTGCGCGGTTGCTGCCTGCGGCGCTATCGGTCGAGAGACCAGCGTCAGGATGTTGTGCGCAATCAGAAGGTCACATCAGCCCGCGGCGTGCGGCGGATATCAGTCCGACCGAAAAACTTTCGTAAGCGCTGCGCCAGAAGGCTATCTAATCGCGTCTTATCAGCGGGGACCTGATCTGTAACATAGGCGGCGAGACTGCTTGGTCATTTTGAAACACGAGTGGAGCATGAAAGCAGGCCCATTCATGAATCCTCGCGTATGCCAGGTGCTTTTGTCAGGAGCGAATGTGCGGCGGCTTCTTTTGACCACATTGCTGGCGGGAATAGGCGGATTGCAAGGTTGCTCGGCTACGCTGGAAACCCTTGGATTAGGGTTGGGTTGGGCATCGGGGTGGGAACGATCGCAGCGATAGGTACGATCGCTTGCGCGATCGGCTGTGAGCGCAATCACGGGTTTTGAGGGGGCTTGCCGGGATCCATCTGGTGGTGATGACGCGTCTCTGCCGATGACACGACTGACATCGTCGGCGCTCGAATACCCGCTCTGAGAGTTTGGTCCGGTCCCGGCGCATTCTATTCACTCAAACGGCCGGGTAGCCGTCGAAATACGAAGAGTTGTTACCGACGAATTCGTCCTGGTCTTCAAGATCCTTTTTACCTGACAGTTGTCTTCGTGGAGTCGTTGACGACACCGGTAACGGAACGCACGATTTCGCGATTGTGTTCTTCCTGAGCGGCGGGTGTCACGGTACGTGAAGACTCAAGCTCTGCGCGAACTTCCGCGCGAGTCTTGACGCCCGGTCCATAGTTGGGAGGGCCTTCATAGCTGCCCGATCGGCCGATTCCCTGGCCTCCTTGAGCAAAAGCAGTCGTCGTGATGATGGTCGCGACGAGTGCCAACGAAAGTCGATAAAGAGTGGCTGACATATTGAAGATCCGTTAGAGAAAAAATCTACGAAAGATGACGCTTAAGGATAAAAATTAAAGTTGGTAATACGAAATAAAAATAAGTGGCAGGTGGATAAGAACTAAATTCGTGGCAACCTTCTCGGTTAAAAGTTACCCATCTTCGGCGCTCTGATCTGGCCGACTATCTCCGTGCGGGTCTGCCGGCCAGTCGGTATTGCGGTGAGTCCGTTTTCGAGCAGAACTGCCAACGCTCACGTTTCATTTGTGAGCGTTGACGTTCTCTTCGCTCACTCGACCGCTTTCACCATATCCTCAATCACCTTCTTCGCGTCGCCGAAGACCATCATCGTCTTGTCCATGTAGAACAGGTCGTTGTCGAGCCCGGCGTAGCCTGCTGCCATCGACCGCTTGTTGACGATCACCGTGCGCGCCTTGTACGCCTCGATAATCGGCATGCCCGCG